>JAZFZX010000198.1:0-4232 GCA_036444135.1 Kiloniellales bacterium
GTGTCGCCGTCGCCCACCTGCTTGTGGTCCTGGGCCGAGGCCAGCGGCAGGGCGGTCTCGCCGTCGACCAGCGCGAAGAAGCTGGCTTCCTCGCCCTGGAGGCACTCTTCGATCACCAGCTCGGCCCCGGCCGCACCGAAGGTCTGGTCGAGCAGCGCGGCCTCGACCGCCGCTTCGGCCTCCGCCAGGTTTTGGGCGACGGTCACGCCCTTGCCGGCGGCCAGGCCATCGGCCTTGACGACGATGGGAACGCTCCGTTCGCGCAGGTAGGCCTTTGCGGCCTCGGCGTCGGTGAAGCGGCCGTAAGCAGCCGTCGGAATACCGTATTTGGCGCAGAGATCCTTGGTAAAGCCCTTCGAGCCCTCCAGGGCGGCGGCCGCCGCCGACGGTCCGAAGGCCTTGATGCCCGCCGCCGCCAGGCGGTCGGCCAGGCCGGCCACCAGCGGCGCTTCCGGACCGACCACCACGTAGTCGATCGCCTGGTCCCGCGCGAAGGCGACCAGTCCGTCGATATCCTCGGCGCCGATCGGCACGCAGTCCGCCTGACGTGCGATCCCCGCGTTGCCCGGCGCGCAGAACAGCCGGTCGCACAGCGGCGAGGCGGCCAGCGCCCAGCAAAGTGCGTGCTCGCGGCCACCGCCGCCCACCACTAGAATGCGCATGGAGACTCCCTGTAACGGATCTCGGGTAACGCCCTGGTTCCTGGTTTCCCTTGAGGGGTTCTTGTAGCATAGACACCGGATTCCATGAGCGACTTATCATCCAGTTCCGCCGGCGGCAACCTCCCCGAGTTCACGGTTTCCGAACTCTCGCAGGCAGTCAAACGGACCATCGAGGGCACCTTCGAGCGCGTGCGCGTGCGCGGCGAGGTGTCGGGCTTCAAGCGCGCGGCCTCGGGCCATCTCTATCTAGCTTTGAAGGACGAGGACGCGGTTTTGGACGCGGTCTGCTGGCGCGGCCTGGCCGGCCGTTTGGCGCTCCAGCCGGAGGACGGCATGGAGGTCATCGCCATTGGCCGGCTGACCACCTATCCGGGCCGCTCGAAGTACCAGATCGTGATCGAACAGCTGGAGCTCGCCGGCGAGGGCGCGCTGTTGAAGCTGTTGGAGGAGCGCCGTCGCAAGCTGGCCGCCGAGGGCCTGTTCGACGAGGCCCGCAAGCGCCCGCTGCCGTTTCTGCCCGAGGTGATCGGGGTCGTCACCTCGCCCACCGGCGCGGTGATCCGCGACATTTTGCACCGCCTGGCCGATCGCTTCCCGCGGCCGGTCCTGGTCTGGCCGGTGTTGGTACAGGGTGAAGGCGCCGCCGAACAGATCGCCGCCGCGATCGAGGGGTTCAACGCGCTCTCGTCCGGCGGCCCGGTGCCGCGGCCGGATCTGCTGATCGTGGCGCGCGGCGGCGGCAGCCTGGAGGATCTTTGGGCCTTCAACGAGGAGGTCGTAGTGCGCGCCGCGGCGGCCTCGGAGATTCCGCTGATCTCCGCCGTCGGCCACGAGACCGACACCACCCTCATCGACTTTGCCGCCGACCACCGGGCGCCGACCCCCACCGCCGCGGCAGAGCAGGCGGTGCCGGTGCGCGGCGAACTGCTGACGGCGACGCTCGATCTCGGCCGTCGCCTGACAGCGGGCGCGGGGCGCATGGTGGAAGACCGGCGCTCGCTGGTGACCGGGCTCGCCCGCGGCCTGCCGGAACCGCGCCGCCTGTTGGAGGACAAGGTCCAGCGGCTC
Source organism: Kiloniellales bacterium (assembly GCA_036444135.1). GTDB lineage: Bacteria > Pseudomonadota > Alphaproteobacteria > Kiloniellales > JAKSDN01 > JAZFZX01. The sequence goes on from JAZFZX010000198.1 coordinate 1,731, forward strand.
GACGACCGGGCCGACCTCCTGAAAAGCGCACTGCGGCATTGGATCGAGACGCGGCGCTCGGATTTGGGCCGCGCCGGCGCGGCTTTGCCCCATCCCCGGCGCCGGCTGGAGCTGAGCCGCGAACGGCTGGGCGCTCAGGGCGGCCGGCTGGCCGGCGTGCGCCGCCGGGTCGCTGAGCGGCCGGCGGAAATCCTCGGCCGGCTGGATTCTGGGCACCGCCTGCGCCGCGCCGGAGGCCGGCTGCTGTCCGACCGCGCCAGCGGGCTCGAGTCCCTGGCGCGGGTGCTCGACAGCGTGTCCTACCGCAAAGTGCTGTCCCGCGGCTATGCGGTGGTGCGCGGGCCCGAAGGTGTCTTCACCCGTGCCGCCGCCGTGGCCGCCGGGCTCTCCCTGGACATCGAGTTCGCCGATGGCCGTGTGGCGGCGGTTTCGCAAGGCCCGTCGGCGGGCGGCGCGCCCCGGCGCAAAGCGCGCCCCAAAGGCAAAGCGCCCCCCAAACGTAAAGCCTCCCCCAAACGCAAAGTCCTCCCGGGGGACGATCCGCAGGGCACGCTGCTGTGACGCGCTGGCTCGCCCTTGGGGCCGTGCTGTCGGTTCTCCTATGGGCGGGCCCGTCCCGGGCCGGGGCCTTGAAACTGGACGGGCGCCTGACGCAAGGCGCCCTGGTGATCGGCACCACCGAGCCGGACACGGAGGTCCAACTTGAAGGCCGGGTAGTCCGGGTTTCGCCGGAGGGCCGCTTCCTGCTCGGATTCGGGCGCGACGCGCCGCCGCAGATGACCCTCGATCTGGTCTTTCCCGACGGCACCCGTGCAAGACGCACGCTGGAGATTGCCGCGCGCCAATACGACATCCGGCGCATCGACGGCCTGCCGCCGGACAAGGTGAGCCCGCCGCCGGAGGTGCTGGAGCGCATCCAGCGCGAAGCGGCGTTGGTCGCGGAGGTGCGCAAGGTGGACCGCCCCCAAGCTTTGTTCGAAAGTGGCTTCGTGTGGCCGGTGACGGGCGAGATCACCGGAATCTTCGGCAGTCAGCGGGTGCTGAACGGCGAGCCGCGCCGGCCCCACTTCGGCGTGGACATCGCCGCGCCCGAGGGCACGCCGGTGACCGCGCCGGCGGACGGGGTCGTCGTGCTGGCGCACCCGGAGATGTACTTTTCCGGCGGCACTGTGATCATCGACCACGGCCACGGGCTCAGCTCCGCCTATCTGCACATGAAGGAGGTCTGGGTGCGCGAGGGCGATCGCCTCGGCCAAGGCGATCCGATCGGCACCGTGGGTGCCACGGGCCGCGTGACAGGGGCCCACCTCGACTGGCGCTTCAATTGGTTCGAAGAACGGCTCGATCCCATGCTTATCGCCGGACCGATGCCCGAATAGCCGACCCGAGGCGGCGCGCGGCCGCGGGTCTAGCCGGTCCGCCGGGCGGCAGGCCCGAACAGCCCATCAAGCAGGGTGTCGAGTCGGTTACGCGCGCACCTCGGGGCGGCATTGAAGGGGCTGTATTGAAGGAGCAGCATGACGTCCGCCCCCGACTCCCCTATCCCGGCCGGTAGGGAACCGCCGGCCCTTGGCCCCCGGCGCCTGCTGGTCATTCACAATCCGGTCGCGGGCCGCCGGCGGCGTCGGCGGTTCCGTGCGGTTTTGCAGCGGCTCGAGGCGTTGGGCTGCAGCGTCGCGCTGCGCGAGACCACGGGACCCGGCGATGCGACCCGACTGGCCCGCGAGGCCGATCCGGCCGACGGGGATGCCCTGGTGGCCGCCGGCGGCGACGGCACGATCAACGAAATCGTCAACGGCCTGGTGAGCGGCGGCCGGCCTGCGCGGCTGCCATTGGGGATCCTGCCGCTGGGCACCTCCAACGTCTTGGCTGCGGAGATCGGCCTCAGCATTGACCCCGCGGCGGTGGCCCGTACCATCGCCGGGGGCCGCGCCTGCAACGTGAGCCTGGGGCGGATATCGGGCGTTACGGGCGGCGCGCGCGCGTTCGTTCTGATGGCGGGCGTGGGCGTGGATGCCCATGCCGTGGCCGATGTCGACCCGGCGCTCAAGCGCCGGTTCGGCCCGGCGGCCTATGTCTGGGCGGCGCTGCGCCAGGCGTGGCGTTCCGGCGGCGTCACCTACCGGGCCGTGATCGACGGTGCGCCGCACGAGGCGGCCTCGCTGATCGTGGCCAATGCTTCGCGTTACGGCGGTCCGTTCGTCGTCGCTCGCGCCGCCCGGATCGACGAGCCGGTCTTTCAGGTCTGCCTGTTCGGGCGGGGCGGGTTGCTGCCACTGGCTTGCTACGCGGGCGCCGTGATCCTCGGCCAACTGCACCGCGTCCCGTCCGTCCGCATGGTGCCCGCCACGCGGGTGCGCATCGATGGCCCGGCGGGCGATCCGCTGCAAGGCGACGGCGATATCCTGGCCCACCTGCCGGCCGATATCGAGATCGTGCCCGACGCGCTCACGCTGCTGGTGCCGCCCGACGGGCGGTACGGCCGGAAATAGCCCAATCCGC
>JAZFZX010000199.1:0-2690 GCA_036444135.1 Kiloniellales bacterium
TCCTGACCAAGCCGTTCTTCCATGCGCTTCATTATTTCGCCGGGCTGCTCGGCAATTTCGGCCTGTCCATCCTGCTGCTCACGGTCCTGGTCAAGCTCGCCTTCTTCCCGCTGGCCAACAAGTCCTACCGGGCGATGGCGCAGATGCGCAAGCTGCAGCCCCAAATGCTGGAAATGCGCGAGCGATTCGGCGACGACAAGCAGCGCCTGAACCAGGAAATGATGGCGCTCTACAAGCGCGAAGGCGTGAACCCCATGTCGGGCTGCCTGCCGGTCGTGATTCAGATTCCCGTCTTCTTCGCGCTCTACAAGGTGCTGTTCGTCTCAATCGAAATGCGCCAGGCGCCCTTCTACGGATGGATCGAGGATCTGTCCGCGCGCGATCCGACCAGCGTGATGAACGGTTTCGGCCTGCTGCCCTGGGATGTGCCGGAGCTGGGCGCGCTCTCCATCCTAAATCTCGGCGTGTGGCCGATCGTCATGGGCCTCAGCATGATGCTGCAGCACCGGCTCAACCCGCAGCCGACCGATCCCATGCAGGCCAAGATCTTCATGTTCATGCCGATCTTCTTCACCTTCCTGCTGGCCCAGTTCCCCGCCGGTCTGGTGATCTACTGGACCTGGAACAACTTTCTGTCGATCATCCAGCAGATGGTGATCATGAAACGCGCAGGCGTGCCCATCGGCCGGCAGCCGAAGTCGAGCTGAGCCGTCGCGGCGCGGCGGGGTCTCGCCACCGTGGTCGGCAAGCAAGGGGCCGGAGATTTGGGTTCGGACGAATCAGGGCCGACGCAGGGGTCTACCCAATCGAATGGTGAAGACGACCAGGCGGCGGCGATCGAGAACGGCCGTTGGCTGTTCGCACAGGCCTGCACCTTCCTGGTATCGGCCGCAACCGCGGAACAGCTTCCGGCCCCCGCCCTGCCGGAGATCGCCTTCGCCGGACGATCGAACGTCGGAAAATCGAGCCTCGTCAACGCGCTCACCGGCCGTAAGACCCTGGCACGCACCTCCAACACGCCCGGGCGCACACGCCAACTCAATGTCTTCGACCTGGGCGGCCGCTTGCTGCTGGCGGATCTGCCGGGCTACGGCTACGCCCGCGCCGCCAAGGGGGACATCAAGCAGTGGACCGGCCTGACCCGCACCTATCTGAAAGGCCGCCCCAACCTACGGCGGGTCTGTCTGCTGATCGACGCACGCCACGGCATCAAAGACAGCGACCGGGCGATCATGGCCGTGCTCGACACGGCCGCGGTGTCCTATCAGGTCATCCTCACGAAGGCCGACAAGGCGGCCGCTGCGCTCGCCGGCGTGCAGGCGGCAGCCGCCGCGGAGCTGGCCAAACGGCCGGCCGTGCACCCGGAGATTCTGGCGACCAGCGCCCGGACCGGGGTGGGGATCGCCGAGCTGCGGGCCGCGCTTGCGGCCCTGGCTGAACGCGACGGCCCGCATTAGAGTGACGCCCATGACCCCGCGCAACTACAGCGACACCAAGCACTGGCTGCGGACCGCCAAGACCATCACCGAGGCCTTGCCCTACATGCGGCGCTACGCGGGCAAAACCTTCGTGGTCAAATACGGCGGCCACGCGATGGGCGACAAAGAGCTGGCGGAGATCTTCGCCCGCGACATCGTGCTGATGAAGCAGATCGGCGTCCATCCGGTGGTGGTGCACGGCGGCGGGCCGCAGATCGGCAACATGCTGGAACGCCTGGCGGTGAAGAGCGAGTTCGTCGACGGCTTGCGCATCACCGACGCCGACACCGTGGGCATCGTCGAGATGGTGCTGTCGGGCAGCATCAACAAACAGATCGTCAGCGCCATCAATACGGCCGGGGGTACCGCGATCGGCCTGTCGGGCAAGGACGGCAACCTGATCAAGGCCAGTAAGCTGCGCCGGACGCGTCGCGACGAGGACTCCAACATCGAAAAGATCCTCGATCTGGGGTTCGTTGGGGAGCCGCGACAGGTCAATCCCCAGATCCTCACATCCCTCGAGCAATCGGGCATGATCCCGGTGATCGCACCGATCGGCATCGGGACGGGCGGCGAGACCTACAACATCAACGCCGATACCGTCGCCGGGGCGGTCGCATCGGCGATTGGGGCCGCGCGCCTGCTGCTGCTGACCGACGTGCCCGGCGTTCTCGACAAGGATGGCGAGCTGCTCACCGACCTCACGGCGAGCCAGGTGCGCGACCTGATGAACGACGGCACGATCACCGGCGGCATGATTCCCAAGCTGGAAACCTGCCTTGGGGCCGTGCAGACGGGCGTGGAGGCGGCTGTCATTCTCGACGGCCGGGTGCCACACGTACTGCTGCTCGAGATCTTCACGGAACACGGTGTCGGAACCCTCATCAGCGGCGATTGAGCCTGAGGGCCGGCGCGAATCCACGCATGCGGAAAGTGCTCTAGTCGGTCGGGGTTTTGCGAGGCCGGGCCCGCTTGCCTTCGGGCGCATGTTCGGGCGTCACGTCTCGGCAGACGCCGCGGGCGCCGAGCCACTCGCCGCCCGGACCGGTGAGCGGGACGGCAATCGACGAAAGGCAGGCGGCCTTCCCATCTGCGGCGCGCAGCCAAATTTCGGTCGCTTCGACCGGCACGCGCGTGGTGAAGGGCAGCGCCCCCGCATCCTCGGAATCGAGCAGGAAGTCCGCGGCCCGTTGGCCGACGAGCTGCCCGGCG
>JAZFZX010000200.1:0-2311 GCA_036444135.1 Kiloniellales bacterium
CCAGGAAGGGGCTCAACATGTTCCGCAAGGTGGATGTGCCGGTCTTGGGCATCATCGAGAACATGAGCTACTTCGCGTGCCCCAGCTGCGGCCACGTCTCGCACATCTTCGACCACGGCGGGGCGCGGCGCGAGGCCGAAAAGCTCGGCATTGAGTTCCTGGGCGAGCTGCCGCTCGACATCGAGATCCGCGAGACCTCCGACGGCGGCCGGCCGATCGTCGTCTCCAAGCCCGACAGCCCGCACGCAAAGACCTATGTGGCGGTCGCCCAGCGGATCTGGGAGAAGGTGAGCGCGGCGCTCGGTGCCGGCGCGGACCAGGGCCCGCGCATCATCATGCAATAGCCGCCGGGGCATTGATTAATACCAACGGTCCTAGATATCGACTGATTTCACCGCGGCGATTTCGGCGCGCCGGGTGCCCAGTGGAGTCCGGGCACCGCTTGCCCGATACCTCCGCATCGCGCTTCACGCCGCGCCTGCCCGGACGAACCGATTTCGTGCCCATGAAATGGGGCAAAATCTAAGACCGTTGGTATTAGGTCAAAGCTAGCCGTTACGCCTGCGCGCTTGGCGCCCGAGTACAGGGCCCATCGCCAGATTCCGATGGGCGGCAAGCCGCCTCAGCCGCCGAACATCTTGCGCAGATTGTCGAATCCGGCCTGATAGATGCCCTCGACCGCCTTGACGGCCTCGTTTTCCGGGGCGCCGCTGGCCTCGAACTCGCTCGACCACTCGATGGTGCAGCCGCCGCCCTCGCTGTCGGTCACCCGGATCGTGGCGGTGTAGTTGGCGATCGGCAGCGGGCTCTCGAGGATCGAGTAGCTGTAGAGGTGGCCGTCCTCGTCGGACTTCTCCAGCTTTTCGAGTATGGAGCCGCCGCCCACCAGGGAAAGCCGGCGGAAGGTGGTGTTGCCCTCGGTCTCGATCTCGCTCTTGGCGATCGCCGGATGCCAGTCCGGCAAGGCGTTGAAGTCACCGATGAGCTTCCAAATCGTCTCGGCCGAGGCCGGATAGTTCGATGACAGTTTGACTGTGGCCATGGCGCGCCTCCTGTTCCGTCCCGGCCGTGAGCTTAGCTTGCCCGGAGATGATGAGCCAGGGCGTTGCGGATGGCGGGCCGGCAGGCCAAACCGCCCGTTTGATGGTGCTAACCGGCCTCTACCGCTTTCACCGGCTCCACAAAACCCCTATATTAGTGGGGTCGGGTAACCGACTATGGTGCTAAACGGGCGTGTAGAATAAGCGCAGCGGACCCGGGGGCAGTACCCGGCGCCTCCACCAGTTTCGCCCGCCGGTGCGAAATCTTCGTGCCTTCCGGCGGGCTTCATGGGGGCGAAATAGGATCGACGCGCGTGGTAAAAGCATGTTCGGTACCCGGCATGGTACCACCGTTATCGGGCCACAATATAGTTGCGAATGACAACTATGCTGAGGCGCGTCTCGCTGCCTAACGGCGGCTGACAAGCCTAACTTCAAGTCCGCGGCGTTAGCCCGTCGTGGCGGGGTTCGGGGCACACCTGGCAACAGAAGTGCCCCACTTAACCGGCCCGGCCATTAAGCCGTGCCTATTTGGGGTATTTGGGAGCCGGCATGTCCGGCAATTCATTCATGGGCGACGAGGGCCTCAGATACGACGCCTTGGTCGAGGACGCCCTGCGCGGGGTGGTCCGCAGGTCGCTGACCTACGTGGCCGAGCGGGGCCTGCCCGGCGATCACCATTTCTACATCACGTTCCGCAGCGATCATCCGGGCGTCGATATGCCGGAGCCCCTGCGCACCCGCTACCCGAGCGAGATGACCATCGTGCTGCAGTATCAGTTCTGGGGCCTGGACGTGGGCGAGGACGCCTTCGGCGTTACGCTGAGCTTTGCCGACGTGCCGGAGCGCCTGACCGTTCCCTACGCCGCGATCACCGCGTTCGCCGACCCCTCGGTGCAGTTCGGACTGCAGTTCGATTCGAACGATGGCGACGAGGACGAGGAGGCGGTCATCACGCCCATGCAGAGCAACGAACCGCAGGCGCAGCGCGCCGCCGCGTCCCAGGACCAGGGGCCGCCCGCCGAGCCTGCGCCGCCGCCCGACAACAACGATGAGGACGCGCCCGAGCCCGGGCCGGACGAGGAGCGCGCCGCGCCCGCGGAAACCGGCAAGGTCATCACACTCGATTCATTCCGCAAGAAATAATCCCGCGCATCCTCAACGTTGTGCAGCCACGGCAGGCGCTTGTGGAGCCTGCTGGGGCTTGCCAGACTGCCGCCATGGATGACCCCGACCTGCTCTTTGACGGACCGTCCGATGCCCGCGTCACC
>JAZFZX010000201.1:0-4165 GCA_036444135.1 Kiloniellales bacterium
CGAGATCCGCCTGGCGGCGCCCACCAACATCTGGGGCCGGGCGCTGGAAGACGTGCGGTTGCTCGGCGCGGTCAATGACGGCGATCCGGTGCGCGTCGAGGTGATCGGTTAGGCGCTGCGGATCCTAACCCTCCGATAACCCCCGGAGCGCCATTTTCTGGGTCTCGACCGCGCGGCCCCAGACCATCTGCTTCCAGTCCGCCGCGTCGGGATAGAATGCGTCGCGGATCTGCTGCTTGATGGCGCGGCCTTTGGCGGATCGGAGGTCGCCATGAAGATGCAGCCAGTTGTCGGCGCGCAGGGCCTCGCGCACCCGGGGCGTGGGGATCGTGCCGTACTCCAGCGCGATGGCCGTCAGCTCGGCATGGCCGAGGCAACGTTCCATGCCCACGAAGTTGTCGCCCGACAGCTCGATGGACGACGAGGTGCCAAGAACCGGCGAGGTGATGTCTCCGCCGTACCAATCGCTCACCCGGGTCTCGCCGGCCGAGCCCGGCCGATGGTCGCAGATGCGCTCCCCGTGGCCATAGGGCCCGAGGCCGGTGTGGTAGTCGATGACCGCCACCCGGTGCGCGTGGGCCAGCGTCTCGGTCAGAATCGTCTCCAGGGCGTGCCGCGACCAGGTCGGCGCGTGGCCGCCGAAGAACAGACCGTCCGGGTGGCTGTACTGGCCGCCGGAGATCGCCCTTTGGAGGCCCTGGCGGCCGTGTTTTTCGGCGTAGGCGTCCATCACCTTTTGCGTTTCGGCGATCACCGCGTCGTTCCACTCGCGCGGACAGAAAACCTCGGCCAGCTCCTCGTAGCCGGGATTTCGTGGATAGGGCGCGCCGTGGTCGACGAAATTGCGGTTGAGGTCGACGTTGTCCTCGGTCACCCGGCGGAGCCAGGCAAAGCCGTGCGGGTTGATGGCATGGATCATGAGGTGAGCGACGCCGTTCGGGCAATCCTGGTACAGGCCGCTTTCCAGCCAGCCGACCTGAACCCCCGAGCCGCAAAAGCCTTCCACCCCGTGGGTGGCGGAGACGGTGACGAGCACGCGCTCCGCATCGGCGGGTCCGAGCCACGCGAGATCGGTGGCCAAGGCTTCGCCTTCCGGTCCCGCAAGCGGGTGGCTTCGGGCTTCCAGCCTCGCGCCCGCGGCTTCGGCGGCGCCGGCAAAGCGCCGGCGGGCCTCTTGGAAGTCCGCTGAGAAGTACCTTTCAGCCTGCTGCGCCACCTCTGCCCTCCGCAAAATGTGATCGCACCACGGCTCGGCGATTGTTTGCAATCCGCCGGCGCCCGATCATACTAGCGGCATGCGACACTTTGGCGCCATGTTTGCGCTTTGCCTGGTGTGCTTCCTGGGCGCGCCGGCGGCGGCCGACCAGACCGATCCTCGCCTCGAAGACCTGTTCGCGCGGCTGCAGTCGGCGTCTGACGTCGCATCGGCCCGCGACATCGAGGTGATCATCTGGAATCTCTGGACCACGCACCCGGACGACGCCGTCAACACGCTGATGGAGCAGGGGATCGGCGAGATGTCGCAGCGCAATTTCCCTGCGGCACTCGGCACGTTCGAAAAGGTGATCGAGCAGGCGCCCGAGTTTGCCGAGGGCTGGAACAAGCGGGCCACGATTCATTGGCTGATGGGCAATTTCGAACGCTCGCTCGAGGATATCGATCGCACTCTGGCCCTCGAGCCCCGCCATTTTGGGGCGCTGTCCGGCCAGGGACTGGTCTATTCCGAGCTCGAGGAATGGGAACGCGCCCTGGCGGCCTTCGAATCCGCCCTCGAGGTCAATCCCCAGATGACCGGTCCACAGACGAACGCCGAGTTCATTCGCGAAATGATCCTCGGCCGCGATATCTAAGCTTCACGCCTTACAATGCCGGAAGCGTGACCTGCGGCGATCGGGCGCTGGCGATCGCCCAATGGCAGGCTGCGCCCAGATCCTCCTCGATGTGATGCGTCAATTCCTCCGCCGCCTGGGTCAGCCGCGCCTCGCCGTCGGGGTCCAGGGATTGGATCACCAGCGTGGCGTCCCTGGTTTTGGCGCGAATGCGGCTGCGGGCGTCCTGGCGCCAGTTCCATCGCCGGCACAGCACCTTCTCGCGGTCCGCCAGGACCACTTCGCCATCGAAGGGCGGGTCGTCCGCGGGCGGGTCCTGGGCCAGGTCGAGGAAGCTGTCGCCGGGCCGCGCATAGCGGAAGGCCAGCGGCGGCGCGAGGTTTGCCAAATCGTCGGCGCCCGCGGGGACCCGGTATTTGACCGAGAGCGCGTTGTACAGGTCGACCAGAGGATGGACCCTGGGCAGGCCAGCGCCGCTCCGCAGGCGGCGCAGCAGGGCTTCGCAGGCGTTGCGGTAGCTGGTCTTCTTCGACCCGAAGGCGCGGTAGGCCGCGCGCCAGTTTCGGATCTCCGGCAGGTCGGCGATGTCATGTTCGGCGAGGCGTGCCGCGGCATCCGCTTCGACCGCTGTCGCCAGTTCTTCGATGCCCGCGCCCGGCGGTTCGCCGGTGATACCCCGGACGAGCGCGAAGGCCACCCGGAAGGCGGGGAACTGCGGCAAGACCTCTTCGATCGAAAGCTGGACGGCCGGGTCGTTCATGGATCCTATCTTGGGGCGTACCGATGGGCCTGTCGATCCGCCTTGACGTTTCCGTTGCCGGCGCTGCCGCGCTTCTGCCTGGTTCCGTTTCTCGCGATGCAGCGATCGTGTAGGGTGCCGGCGCGGTGACAATGAAGGACCGGACCGGCATGGCCACAGCCACGACACGGCTGCCGCTGCTCATACTGATCTGCGGGGCGGCGGTGTTGGCTTTGAACATGGGCATACGTCAGACCTTCGGCCTGTTTCTCGAGCCGGTGACGCTCGACCTAGCCATGAGCCGCAGCAACTTCGCCCTGGCCATCGCCGTCCAGAACCTTTTGTGGGGATTGCTCACGCCGGCCTGCGGCATGTTGGCCGACCGCTATGGGACCGGGCGGGTGCTGGCGGCCGGCGGGCTGCTCTACGCGCTCGGCAACACCGTCATGGCGCTCGGCGAGAGTGCCTTCGCCGTGCACCTGGGCGCCGGCGTTATGGTGGGCATGGCGGTGGGCGCGAGCGGGTTTCCATTGGTTCTTGCGGTGGTGGCGCGCTCGGTTCCTGAGGAGCGGCGCAGCATGGCGCTGGCCATCGCGGCCACCGGCGGTTCGGTCGGTCAGTTTCTGCTGCTGCCGTTCAGCCAGGTGCTGATCGAGGGACTCGGGTGGCCGGCGGCGCTGTTGATTCTGGCCGCGCTGGCCGCCTTGATCGTGCCGCTGGCGGCGGCCTTGGCGGGCAAGCCCACGATGGCGGCCGCGGGCCCAGCGAGCCTGGGCGGCGCCCTCTCACAGGCCCGGCGGCACCGGGGCTTTCTGTTGCTGACGGCGGGTTTCTTCGTGTGCGGTTTCCACGTGTCGTTCATCGCCACCCATCTGCCCGGCTACATCACCAGTCTCAACCTGGACCCGCTGGTCGGTGCCTCGGCGCTCGGCCTGATCGGGTTTTTCAATATCCTGGGCGGTCTGGCCGCCGGCGTCCTGGGTTCGCGCTTTCGCTTGAAATACGTGCTTTCGATGATTTACCTGGCGCGCGCCGTGGCCATCGGCCTGTTCCTGTTCGGCCCCAAGACCGAGTGGGCGGTCTTCGCCTTCTCGGCGGTCATCGGGCTCCTTTGGCTGAGCACAGTGCCGCTGACCAGCAGCCTCGTCGGGCAGATTTTCGGCTCGCGGTTCATGGCCACGCTGTTCGGCATCGTGATGCTGGGCCATCAGCTGGGCGCCTTCTTCGGCGCCTGGCTGGGCGGGCTCAGCTATGACCTCACGGGGTCATACGACGGCGTCTGGATCCTCTCGATCCTGCTGGGCCTGCTGGCCGCCGCCCTGCATTGGCCCATCGCCGACCGGCCCCTGGCCGCCCAGCCGGCAGCCGCCGAGACGAACGGGGTCGCGTGAATGCCGCGGTTCCCCTAGAGCATTTTCCGACCAGATTGAACCATTTGACCGGGATGATTTTGTGTCGTGGCCAGGCGCGCTTCGCATGGCGATGCGGTGCCATCGGAAAAGAAGCGCAACGCCGCCACGGCGCAAAAACACCCGGCCTTCGGTGGGGCGGATCGGTCCTCCGGGTTCGTTGCGGCGCTCGCCCGATGCGTAGGCAT
>JAZFZX010000202.1:0-2236 GCA_036444135.1 Kiloniellales bacterium
GGCCAAGACCAGAATCGCCGGGACGAGAATGAAACCGCGACGGACGAGGCCACGGCAAAGGCCACGGACAAGAGCGATAAGTCCAGTGGTGCTCACATGCTACCTCTTGCCTTCGATCAGGAGGCCCATTTGACGCCGATTCGAAGGCCGGCACCACATCCACAAGTTCTGACGAACAGATCCGCGTGTCGAAGCGGCCGCTATTTGCGCAGCAAAAACTCGCGGCCGACCTTGACGCGCGGCGTACCGTCATATTCGACGATATCGGCGGTCGCGTACGTCTCCGACCACAACTCCGGCAGGAAGGAGCCGGTCCCGATCACGTCGATCGGCGCCTTGGCCTCGGCCATCAAGCGGCACTTGGCCGGGTTGAAGCCGGACGACGCGACGATCTTCACGCTGCCGAAGCCCTCGGCGTCGAGCGCCTCGCGCACGTGCCAGATGGCCGCCGCCGAAACGCCGGGGCCGACCAGATAGCGCAGCTCCAGATCGTTGCGGTAGCCGCGGATCGCCCCCGGCACGTTGCGTTCGAGAACGGCATAGGACGCTGCCGGATCGAGCCCCTCGATGAAGCGCCCGCCCGGCGTGTCGATGCGCACCGACAGGCTGCCCTCCGCGCCACGATCCGGGAAGCGGCGGCAGACCGCCAGGGCGTCCGTCACCTCCTGTCCGAAATAGTCGACCAGCACCGTCATGGGCAAGCCGGGGAAGCTCTCGTCGAACATCTCGGCGGCGCGCACCGTCGAGCCCGCGTAGCCGATCAGGGCGTGCGGCATGGTGCCCATGCCGCGCTCGTTGCCGAAGTAGTGCGCCGTGGCGTCGGTCGCGTTGCCGATGAAACCGACCGCGCCCACCTTGCGCTTCGCCCGCGCCGAACCGACCGAGGCGGCATAGGCCATGATCTCGGCCATCTCGGTGCCGGCGCAATGGCGCGCATCCATCGCCATGAATGCCACCTGCGGCAGGTCGGCGCACATGGTATAGGCGTTGTACGCCGCCACGCACGGCGGCCCCAGCTTCTGCAGCAGCAGCGTCTCCAGGTCCACCAGGTGATAGAGCGGGCCGGTCACGTACATCAAAGGCTCGCCGGCGCCGACCCAGCGGCTCTCTTCGTAGCGCAGGTCGATCCCGAAGCGAACGCCGCGCTCGACGGCCACACCCTCCAGCCAGGAGATCGCAAGGCGCGGCGCCGAGACCACCGGGCGCCGCAGGAACAGGGCGTAGGTAACCTGCTGGTCGCCGAAGCGGCCGATCACGTCCCGGGTCCGGTTGAAGTAGAAATCGGTCCAGTCCGTGATGTCGCTCTTTTCGAGCGGCCACGACGTGCTGGGCCGGTCCTCGCCGTCGCCACTCTCGGCCGCGTCTTCCGAGACGGCGCTTGCCGTCGATTTGGCGCTTTCGTCGGGCATGGCCTCGTTCGCCGCCGCGTCTCCGCTTCGCAGCCGTACCGGCACCGGCGGCCCGCTCAAGAGGCCTCGGCCACGCGGTGCGGTCCGGTGGCCAGCGCCTCGCGCTCCTCCTTGAGGTGCTCGGCGATGAGAAACGCCAGTTCGAGCGCCTGGCTGGCATTGAGCCGTGGGTCGCAGTGCGTGTGATAGCGGTCGCCGAGGTTCTCCTCGCTGATGGCCTGGGCGCCGCCGATGCATTCGGTCACGTCCTGGCCGGTCATCTCGAAGTGGACGCCGCCGGCATAGCCGCCCTCGGCCCGGTGCACCTCGAAGAACATCTTGACCTCCTTCAGGATGCGCTCGAAAGGCCGGGTCTTGTAGCCGTTCGACGACTTGATGGTATTGCCGTGCATGGGGTCGCACGACCACACCACCTTGCGCCCGGCCCGCGTCACCGCCCGCACCAGCGGCGGCAGCTTGGCCGCCGCCTGATCGACCCCCATGCGCGCGATCAGCGTGAGCCGCCCCGCCTCGTTGTCGGGGTTGAGCACGTCGATCAGCCGCAGCAGGTCGTCCACCTCCAGGCTCGGGCCGCACTTCAGCCCGATCGGGTTGTTGACGCCGCGCAGGAACTCCACATGCGCCCCGTCAATCTGACGCGTGCGGTCGCCGATCCACAAGAAGTGGGCCGAGCAGTCGTACCACTGCCCGGTCAGGCTATCGACCCGGGTGAGCGCCTGCTCGTAGTTCAGGAGCAACGCCTCGTGGCAGGTGTAGAAGTCGGTCTCGCGCAGCTCGCGCACCGTCTCGGAGGTAAGCCCGCAGGCTTCCATGAAGTCCATCGCGTC
>JAZFZX010000203.1:0-3471 GCA_036444135.1 Kiloniellales bacterium
GCCTTCCAACCCCGTTCGGTGTAGAGTTCGACGACCTGCCGCAAGACCTGGCGCGCGGCGATGGCGACCGGGCTGTCGTCGAAGTAATAGGGGTCGCAGATGACCTGGGCGGTCGGCTCCGGATACCAGGGCACCACGCGAATCGTGCCGGGGTCGGGGGTCAGGTAAACGTCCTTGGTGGCCGGATCGGTAACGGTGTCGTTGCGCGGGTAGTCGCCGGTGACGGTTTGCACGAACAGCGCCTCGGGAATCCGGAGCCCGTTCTTCCTCATGCCTTCGACGAAACGCTCGGCGGGCAGAATCTTGCCGCGTCCGATGCCGGCCATGTCGGGCACCAGGACTTCGACCTCTTCGATATTGCGGTCCTTCAGGAACTTTTCCATCGAGTTCATGTCGGTCTCTCGTCCATCAAAACACCCGCTCGGCCAAAACACCCGCTCGGCCAAAACACCCGCTCGGCCGAAACCCCCGCACGGCCAAAGCCCCCGCACGGCGGTGCGTCTCGATTTGCGGTCCGGGGAGCCGGGCAGGGCGGCACAGCGCTACCACGGCGCCACGAGGGCTGGCAAGCCGGTCGTGCCAGCCGATGACGGACGGTGCTTGACCACTGCTCGGCACTCGCCGTAAAGACGCTCTTGCCATGGCGCACGAACCCCATGTTCCGTCCTATTACGCGGCGACGGCGGCCGCCCCGCCCGAGCGTCCGGCGCTGGCGGGCGACCTGCGCGCCGATGTCTGCGTGGTCGGGGCCGGCTTCACCGGCCTGTCGGCGGCGCTCAACCTGGCCGAACGGGGCTACCGGGTCGCGGTCCTCGAAGCCAACCGGGTGGGTTGGGGTGCCTCCGGGCGCAACGGCGGCCAGATCGGCAGCGGCTTTGCCGCCGATATGGCGTGGCTGGAGGGCTGGGCCGGCCGTGCGGCGGCCCGCGGCCTGTTCACGCTTGCCGAGGAGGCCAAGGCCATCATTCGCGAGCGGGTCGAGCGCCACGGAATTTCCTGCGACCTCAAATGGGGCACCTTTCACGCTGCGTCGAAGGCGCGGCACATGCCCGGCTTGGCGGCCAAGCAGGCCCACTGGAGCGAGGCATACGGTTATCAGGGTCTCCGGCTGGCCGAGACGCCGGACGAGGCACACCGCTACGTCAATAGCCCGTCTTACATCGGCGGGATCTTTGATCCGAGCAGCGGGCATCTGCACCCGCTCAAGTACTGCCAGGGACTGGCGCGGGCGGCGGAAGAGGCCGGCGCGACGATCTTCGAAGGCTCGCCGGTGATCGGGCTGGAAACCGGGACCGGCGGTGCGGGACAGGTTGCGGCCAAGACGGGCTGCGGGTGCGTCAAAGCGGACTTTCTGCTGTTGTGCGGCAACGCCTATCTGGGCGATCTGGTGCCCGAGATCCGCCGCGTCATCGCGCCTTTGAGCTCCTACATCGTGGCGACGCGCCCCCTGGGTGAGGACAAGGCCGCGGATGTCATTCCCGCCGACTGCGCCGTCGTCGACAGCAACCACATCCTCAGCTACTACCGGCTCTCGGCTGACCGGCGCATGCTGTTCGGCGGCCGCGTCGGGATTTCGCCGTTCGGCGAGCCGGACCCGCGGCGCACGCTGGCTGCGCGCATGGCCAAGCTGTTTCCCCAGATTGCCGATGCGGACATCGAATTCGACTGGGGCGGCTACGTGGCGATGACCTGGGCGCGGGTGCCCCATGTCGGGCGGCTGGGTGGCCGGGTCTATTTCGCGCACGGCTATTCCGGCGACGGTGTGGCGATGACCGGGCTGGTGGGGCGCGTGCTGGCCGAAGCGGTGGCCGGACAGGCCGAGCGCTTCGATCTCTTCGCGCATCTGCCGCACCGTGGGTTTCCCGGTGGCCGGCTATTGCAACGGCCGGCGTTGGTGCTCGGCCTGCTGTGGTATCGGCTGTGCGATCTGATGCCGTGACGGGACGCTTCGTTCAATCCCCCTTGCCCCGGCCCAACAGTTCATAGAGGGCCACCGCCGCGGCGTTCGATACGTTCAGCTGGCCGATCGGCGGACCGGTCGGCAGACGCGCCAGCAGATCGCAGGAGTCGCGGGTCAGGCGGCGCAGCCCCTTGCCCTCGGCCCCGAGCACCAGGACGGTCCGGCCACCGGGGTCGGCCTCGGCCAGCGGGGCAGGGGCCTCGGCGGCCAGGCCGAGCACCCAGAAATCCCGTTTCTTGAGCAGGCCCAGTGCCCGCGCCAGATTGCCCGCATCGACATAGGGGACATGCTCCAACGCGCCCGAGGCGGCCTTGGCCAGGGCGGCGGTCTCCGGGGCCTGGCCATGGCGCGGCCCCAGGACCGCCGCGGCTCCGAAGGCGGCGGCCGAACGCAGCACCGCGCCGACGTTCTGGGGATCGGTGACCTGGTCGAGCGCGACGAGGACGACCCGCCGTTGCGGCCTATCGGCGCCGGCGGGACCCTCTGCCGTCCGGCTTGGCGGGCAGGGAGTCCGGTGCAGTCGGTCGAGCAACTCGGGGAGGGCGGGTTGCTCCAGGGGGCTCACCTCGGCTGCCAGGCCCTGATGGACCGCCCCCGGCGGCAGCAGTGCGGCGAGGTCTTCACGCGAGCCCACAGCCGCCTCGAGTCCACGTTCGGCGAGCCGGCCGCGCAGGGGCGAGTCCATGTGCTTTGCCGCCTCGGCGGTCGCGGCCAGGCGGTGAACGGCGCGCGCCGGGTTGAACAGCGCGGCCTCGACCGTGTGCAGTCCGTAGAGCCAATAGCGCCCCCGGCCGGCCCCCTGATGGCCCCCCTGATTGTCCGTCCGGCGGCGCGTGTCCGGCTCCGCCCGGCGGTCTTTTGTCTTCTGGGAACCCTTGCGCTTTGCCATCGTCCTGCCTACACTTACCAGTATGGGAGCACGCCGCTCCAGAAGAGCCGTGCGCGGTCGAAAGGAAGTTTTGACCGATTGCGCGCGGTTAGTCATGTTTGAAGTTGACAGGTCGCGCTAATTCACCATAGTTCGCATCGCCGTTGCGCTGCTCGTCGTGCAATCACGGGGGAGGGGTGCCCGAGTGGTTAAAGGGGACGGGCTGTAAACCCGTTGGCATAGCCTACGTTGGTTCGAATCCAACCCCCTCCACCAAGGTATCCCGGAGCCTGAATCGATGAAGCGGCGCGTGGCGGCAGGGGGTCGGCGAGGTCGAAACGCGGTCGCGGGTGTAGCTCAGTGGTAGAGCACCAGCCTTCCAAGCTGGCTATGCGGGTTCGATTCCCGTCACCCGCTCCATGCGCGGGGTCGATCGGGCAAGCACCGTGTGGAACCTGGACATTGGCGGAACTTTGAAGCGGAGCTGACAGCGCGAGGCCCGGCGGCACGGAACCTCGGGATCTGAAGGGAATTCGGACCGATGGCGAAGGTAAAATTTGAGCGTACGAAGCCGCACTGCAACGTTGGGACGATTGGCCATGTCGATCATGGCAAGACGACGTTGACGGCAGCGATCACGAAG
>JAZFZX010000204.1:0-9145 GCA_036444135.1 Kiloniellales bacterium
GCCGCGCCCATCGGGATCGCCGATCACGACATAGAGGTCGGCCAGACCCGTGGTATGGATGGCCGCTTCGGTCGTCTCCCTGCGCTGCACGTCGTAGAGCCGCTTTTCGGGCGTGAGCACCGCCACCGTGCGTCCGTCGCGCGATACGGTGAAGGTCGCCATGTTGCTCGTATAGTTGGGGCCGCGCAGGCTGCGCACGGCGTCGAAGCGATAGCTGTATCCGGCCAGATCGGCCGTCTCGCCGGGACGCATGACGCGCACCACCTCGCCCTGCCAGTTGGCCGCCGCGACCATGCCGGCGACGGCGATGGCCAGGCCGCCGTGGGCGAGCATCATGCCGTAGGCCGACCGCGGCAGGTGGCGGGCGCGGGCCCAGCTGCCGGCCAAGGGTATGCGGAACAGCTTGACGCGTTCGGCCCACTCCACGACGGCGCCGGTGAACAGCCAAGCAGCGAGCGCCATGCCGAGGATGGCCAGGACCGGCCCGCCGCTGTGCAGATAGAGGGCGGCCAGCGCCGCCACGACGCCCGCGGCGGCGGCGAATTTCAGGCGCCCGAAGACGCCCGCCATGTCGGCGCGCTTCCAGGACATCAGCGGCCCGATCGCCATGGCGGCGATCAAGGGCACCATGAGCGGAACGAAGGTGGCGTTGAAATAGGGCGCGCCGACCGAGACCTTGGCGCCGCCAAAGGCTTCCAGGAACAGGGGATAGAGGGTCCCCAGGAAGACCGTGGCACAGCCCGTCACCAGCAGCAGATTGTTGAGCACCAGCGCACCCTCGCGGCTGATCGGGGCAAACAGGCCACCGGCCTTGAGGGCCGGCGCGCGGATCGCGAACAGGGTGAGCGAACCGCCGATCGTGATGCACAGCAGGACCAGGATGAAAAACCCGCGTTCCGGGTCGGTGGCGAAGGCGTGCACCGAGGTCAGTAGCCCGGAGCGCACGATGAAGGTGCCGATCAGCGACAGCGAGAAGGTCAGGATGGCGAGCAGGATGGTCCACACCTTGAGGGCGTCGCGCTTCTCGACGACCACGGCCGAATGCAACAAGGCGGTGCCCATCAGCCAGGGCATGAAGGACACGTTCTCGACCGGATCCCAGAACCACCAGCCGCCCCAGCCGAGCTCGTAATAGGCCCACCAGGAGCCCAGCGCGATACCCGCCGTCAGGAAGCACCAGGCCGCCAGCGTCCACGGCCGCACCCAGCGCGCCCAGGCCGCATCCACCCGCCCCTCTATCAGCGCCGCGACGGCGAAGGAAAAAGCGATCGAGAATCCCACATAGCCCGCGTAGAGCATGGGCGGATGGAAGGCGAGCCCCGGGTCCTGCAGCAGGGGATTGAGGTCGTTTCCGTTTTCCGGCGGCGGAAAGACGCGCGCGAAGGGATTCGACGTGAACAGCGTGAACGCAAGGAAACCCAACGCAATCCACGCCTGTACGGCGAGCACGCGGGCGCGCAGCGTGGCCGGAAGGTTGCGGCCGAACAGGGCGACGGCCGCCCCGAACAGGGCCAGGATCAAGATCCAGAGCAACATGGAGCCCTCGTGGTTGCCCCACAGCCCGGTGATCTTGTAGAGCAGCGGCTTCGCCGAGTGCGAGTTCTGGACCACGTTCAGGACCGTGAAGTCCGAGGCCAGATAAGCCTGCATCAGCGCCAGGAAGGCGGTCAGCATGAGCAACAGCTGGAGCACCGCCGCCGGCCGCGCCACGGCCATCCAATCGGCCCGGCCGCGGGCGGCGCCCAGCATCGGCAGGCTGCCCTGCACCAGCGCCACCAGGAGGGCCAGGATCAGGGCGAAATGGCCGATCTCGGGGATCATTGCGCCGCGCCCTCGCCACGCCACTGACCGGCGGCCTTGAGGGCGGCGGCCACCTCGGGCGGCATGTAGGTCTCGTCGTGTTTGGCCAGCACCTCGCGCGCCTGGAACACACCATCGGCGCCCAGCATGCCCTCGGTGACCACGCCTTGGCCCTCGCGGAACAGGTCCGGCAGAATGCCCTTGTAGGCGACCGGCAGGCTCTCGTACAGGTCTGTGACGCGAAATTCGACGGTCAGGCCGTCCTCATGGCGCCGCACCGAGCCCTCCTCGACAAGCCCGCCCAGGCGAAACGCTCGGGACGGCGCCGGCGGGCGTTCGCTCACGTCGGTCGGGCTATAGAAGAATACCAGATTCTCCTCGAAGGCCGTGAGCACGAGCGCCGCCGCACCGCCAAGCGCCAGCATACCGAGCGCGACCACAGCCAGGCGCCGGTGCTTGCGTTTCATGTCGTGGGGCCTTGCCCGGCCGCGGGCTGGCGGGCGCGGCGCGCCGGCAGGTCGGCCTCCAGCCGGTCCAGCGTGCGTTGGCGCTGGCGCAGGCGGGCCAGGCTCTCCAGCCAAAGGGCCAGCAGAACGGCGGCGGTCGCGGCGAAGGCCGGCCACACGAAGGCGCCGTATCCGCCCATGGCAAGAAAACTGTCCGGCATCGCTATGCGACCTCCGCCGTCACGCCTCTGCGCGGCCGTGCCCGGC
Organism: Kiloniellales bacterium; assembly: GCA_036444135.1. Taxonomy (GTDB): domain Bacteria; phylum Pseudomonadota; class Alphaproteobacteria; order Kiloniellales; family JAKSDN01; genus JAZFZX01. The sequence continues at coordinate 2,514 of JAZFZX010000204.1, forward strand.
CTCGAGCAGGGCGAAATTGAGGCTGCGCACCCGCGCCTCGATCAGCTCGCCCTTCACCCGGATCAGCAGCAGCGACAGGTAATAGAAATTGAAGCCCAAGGCCATCAGCAAAAGCGGCCAGAGCATGTCCGGATGAATGGCCGGGCCGTCCACGCGGAATACGCTGGCCGATTGGTGCAAGGTGTTCCACCAGTCCACCGAAAACTTGATGATGGGCACGTTGACGAAGCCGACCAGCGCGAGAATGGCGGCGGCCCGGCGTCCGCGCGACGGGTCCTCGAAGGCGTTCATCAGCGCCATGTGCCCCAGGTAGAGAAAGAACAGCACCAGCATCGAGGTCAGCCGCGCGTCCCAGACCCACCAGGTGCCCCACATGGGTTTGCCCCAGAGCGAGCCGGTCATCAGCGCCAGGAACGTGAAGGCGGCGCCGACCGGCGAGGACGCCTTGGCAGCCAGGTCCGCCAAGGGATGCCGCCAGATGAGCGCGACGGCGCTGGCCGCCGCGATGCAGGTATAGACGAACAACGCCATCCAGGCCGAGGGAACGTGGACGTACATGATGCGCACGCTTTCGCCCTGCTGGTAGTCGGGCGGCGCCACGAACAGCGCCAGGTAAAGCCCCGCGGTCATACAGATAGCCGTCAGGGCGCCGGTCCAGGGGAGTAGCCGGTTGGCCAGGCGCATGAAGCGGCCAGGATTGGCGAAGCGGTGCATGACGGTCTCGTTCCGGCTCCCTGTCGGTCGGCCCGCTGCCCGGCGGTGGGCGTTGCCGGGGCCTGCGGCGGGCGCGTACGTTACTTGCTAGGACCCGCTCATTCCAGGGCCTGGCGCAGGGCGGCCGCGGCGGCCAGGGGCGCCAGCGGCAGCGCAAACAGCAACAGGGCGCCCAATAACAGCAGATAGGGCCTCGCCGCCAATCCTACCAGGGCCGCATCGACCGACAGAAAGCCCAGGATGAGGATCGGCACGTAGAGCGGCAGGGCCAGCAAGGGCACCAGCACGCCGCCGCGCCGCGCGCCCAAGGTCAGCGCGGCAACGATGGCGCCGACCAGGCTCAATGTGGGCGTGCCCAGCAGCATCGCCCCCAGCAGGACCGGAAGGGCCGCCGCATCCAGGTTATAGAGCAGGGCGATCAGCGGCGCCGCCAGGATCAAGGGCAGGCCCGTGGTCAGCCAGTGGGCGAGGCATTTGGCCAAGACAGCGTATTCCAGGGGCATCGAGGCGAGCGCCAGCAGCTCCAGGGTGCCGTCCTCGTAATCGGCAAGGAACAGACGTTCGAGCGACAACAGCACCGCCAGCAGGGCGGTCACCCAGATGACCCCCGGCGCGATGCGCGCCAGAATATTGGGTTCGGGCCCGATGCCGAACGGGAACAAGGACGCGGTCAGAACGAAGAACAGGACCACCGTTCCGGCGTCCGCGCGCTGGCGCAGGGCCATGCGCAGGTCGTGGCGCACCAGATGAAACGGCCCCGTCACCATGGCGCGAGATCGGACAAGGCCGACCCGGCGAACGTCTCCAGCGCCAAGGGCTCGGCGCCGGCCAGGTCGATCGGCGTATGCGTGGCCACCACCGCCCGCCCGCCGCTCGCGCGGTGTCCGGAAAGCACGTCGTGGAACCGGGCGAGGGAATCGTCGTCGAGACCCACGGTCGGCTCGTCGAGCAGCCACAGTTCGGCCTTCCGGACCAGCAGGCGCGCCAAGGCCAGGCGCCGTCTTTGCCCGGCCGAGAGCAGGCGTCCGGCGATGTCGCCGAGCCACGCCAGGTCGAGGCGGTCCAGCGCCTCGGCCACGGCGGCGGCGGGCGCATCGCTCTGGTCGGCCCAATAGGCGAGGTTCTCGGCCGCGCTCAGCACGGGTTTGACGGCGTCCAGGTGGCCGACGTAATGCAGCCGGGCGCGGTGGGCCTCGCGGTCGGCGCGGATGTCCTGGCCGTCCCAGACGAGTTGGCCGGCCGCGGGCCTGAGGAGCCCCGCCATGAGCCGCAGAAGGCTGGATTTGCCGCTTCCGTTGGGTCCGGTCAGGATCAGCGCACCGCCCGGCGGCAGGGCAAAGCTCAGCCCGGCAAAAACGCGGCGTTCGCCGCGGACGCACGTCAGCTCGCGACCCTCGAACGGCGTCATAGCGGCCGATGCGGCGGATGGATGGAAATCGCTGGGCGCACCCCTGGCCTCGCACGGGAACTGTGGGCCTGCCCGATATAACAGATCGGGGTGCGGCCACCAAACACGCCGCGCGCCTTGGTTGCCGGCTTGCGCTCATGAAAGAGGCGGCCGCCGGGATCGGGGACCGGCGACCGCCTTAGTTTCCAGCCTAATTGGGGGGCAATTGAGGAGGCCGGCTGGGTGCCTCAGACAGAGAGGGGAAATCTCTGTGAGTCTGTAGATAGGTACGGATTGTGTTCGCACTAGGCCTCAATTGAGGCGAAACCGTGATCGCACCCATGGCCCGGCCCGCCGCGCCGGCCGGCCTGGGCCAATATCCAGCGCCTCGCGGTCTCCGGCGCGTCCGGTCGGCCGCCACCGGCCGCCATCGGCCGCCATCGGCCTTCGCCATAAGCCTTTTGAAAACCGGAATTTTTCCCGGTTCCAAGGGTTCTGGCACAGAGTTTGTCTCTGCGCAGCTTGTACGGCCGGCAAACGTTCGTTTGGACGTGATCCTTGGTGGCCGGGGGCCGATCGGCGCCCCCGGACGCTGTTCAATTTCGCGCGAGCCGGCGGTGATCGGGGCAAAAAAGTTCCGGGACTGCAGTTCGGAGAACGCCGGTCCCAGAATTAAGTGGAGGGCCAGGAAAAAACTCTGTTCTCTCGCTTCGTTCCGCCGCGCCTGTCAGGGGCGTGGGCGAGAGTGGGTGGTCTCGATAATCCGCTTAGCTGGTGAGGATGCCGATCACCACCAGGAGCGCGAATGCGGCAACCAGCCAGATCCAGGTCTTGTTCTTGAGGGCGGAGGTGGTCTTGGCTTGCGTCGAATCGGTCATCATCGATCTCCTGATTGGCGCCGGTTCTCGTCGGTTTTGCTCTGTCCTAACGCGGTGGTGCGGTTGCGACCACTGTCGGCACAGCCACCTTGATCGTTGGGCCGGGAGTTTTTACAAAATGGCTAAATTTGTCAATAACTGTCTGAGAAAAGGTCGTTAATATGTGAAATATCCACGCGTGTGTTTTGTAAAAAAGAAAAATTGTAAATTACAACGGCACCCATCGGAACGCTTGCAGGCGCCTTCGAAGCGGCGCGGCAGCCGGCCTGCGTGGGAGTCCTGGACATGCCTAGGGATGGGATTAATGTGTGTTCGAGGGGTGTGTTGAGGAGCGGTTCGCGATGTCGAATTCATTGGATTCCTTCGGGGTTTACCGGTCTCTGGAGGCCGCTGGCCGGCGCTATGGCCACTTCAGCCTGACGGCCTTGGCCGAGCAGGGCATCGGAGAGGTCCAGCGGCTTCCCTATTCGCTGCGCGTGTTGCTGGAGAACCTGCTGCGTTGGGAGGACGGCACGCGGGTGACCGCCGACGACGTGGCGGCCGTCGCGTCGTGGGCCTCGGGCGGCGGCGGGACGCGGGAGATCGCCTTTCGCCCGGCGCGGGTCTTGATGCAGGACTTCACGGGCGTTCCTGCGGTGGTCGACCTGGCGGCCATGCGCGAGGCAATGGCCGCCGTGGGCGGCGATCCGCGGCACATCAACCCCTTGTCGCCCGTCGATCTGGTGATCGACCACTCGGTAATGGTGGATGCCTTCGGCGGCCCGGAGGCCTTCCGGCACAACGAAGAGATGGAGTTCCGGCGCAACGGAGAACGTTATGCCTTCCTGCGCTGGGGCCAGAAGGCCTTCGACAACTTCCGCGTGGTGCCACCGGGCACCGGGATCTGCCACCAGGTCAACCTGGAGTATCTGGCGCGCGTGGTGTGGACGGGTGCCGGGCGCAACGGAGAGCAGCTCGCCTATCCCGACACGCTGGTCGGCACCGACAGCCACACGACGATGGTCAACGCGCTTTCGGTCCTGGGCTGGGGCGTCGGCGGCATCGAGGCGGAGGCGGCGATGCTGGGCCAACCGATCTCCATGCTGATCCCGGACGTCGTGGGCCTGCGCCTGGTGGGCGCCCTGCAGGAGGGCACCACGGCCACCGACCTGGTGCTGACGGTGACCGAGCTTCTGCGCGGCCACGGTGTGGTGGGCAAGTTCGTGGAGTTTTGCGGCCCGGGTTTGCAGGAACTGAGCCTGGCGGACCGCGCGACGATCGCCAATATGGCCCCCGAATACGGAGCGACCTGTGGGTTCTTTCCGATCGACGCAGAGACCCTGCGCTACCTCGCCTTCACCAACCGGGAGGCGGAGCAGGTGGCCCTGGTGGAGGCCTATGCGAAGGCCCAGGGTCTGTGGCACGAAGCCGGGGCCGATGAGCCCGTGTTCACGGAGTGCCTAGAGCTCGACCTGTCGTCGGTGGAGCCGTCGTTGGCCGGACCGAAGCGCCCGCAGGACCGGGTCGCGCTGTCCGCGGCGGCAAACCAGGTGCAGGCGGCGATAAAGGCGGAGGGCGCCGATGCCGGGGCCTCGGTGCCGGTCGCGGGCACGAATTATGCGCTCAGGAACGGCGACGTTGTCATCGCGGCCATCACGAGCTGTACCAACACCTCGAATCCGAGCGTTCTGGTGGCCGCTGGCCTGTTGGCCCGCAAGGCGCGCGCCAAGGGGCTCATGGTCAAGCCCTGGGTCAAGACTTCGCTGGCGCCCGGCTCGCAGGTGGTGAGCGATTACCTGGAGGCCGCGGGCCTGCAGGAAGACCTGAACGCGCTGGGGTTCGACCTGGTGGGATACGGTTGCACGACCTGTATCGGCAACTCCGGGCCGTTGCCGGAAGCCATCTCCGAGGCGATCAAGGCGGGCGATCTGTGGGCCTGCGCGGTGCTGTCGGGCAACCGCAACTTCGAGGGCCGGATCAACCCGGACTGCCAGGGCAACTATCTGGCCTCGCCGCCTTTGGTGGTGGCCTATGCGTTGGCCGGATCGATGACCTGCGATCTGTTGAACGACCCCCTGGGCAAGGGGGCGGAGGGTCAGCCGGTCTACCTGCGCGACGTTTGGCCGTCGGGCCAGGAAATCCAGGCGGTGATCGAGGACTTCCTTTCGCCCGAGATGTTCGCCCGGCGCTACGGCGATGTCTTCACCGGGCCGGAAGCATGGCGCGGAATCTCCACGGCCGACGGCCTCACCTACGATTGGCAGGCCGACAGCAGCTACGTGCGCCAGCCGCCGTTCTTCACCGGCATGGGGCCGGAGCCGGCGGCCCTGGAGAACATCGCCGGCGCACAGATTCTGGCGATCCTGGGCGATTCGATAACCACCGACCATATCTCGCCGGCGGGCACGATCGCCGCCGACAGCCCGGCCGGGCGCTATCTGATCGAGCGCGGAATTTCGCCGCCGGAATTCAATTCCTACGGGGCGCGGCGCGGCAATCACGAGGTCATGATGCGCGGCACCTTCGCCAACATTCGCATCAAGAACGAGATGCTGCCGGGCACCGAAGGCGGTGTGACGCGCCACCTGCCCAGCGGCGAGACCCTGCCCATCTACGAGGCGGCCATGGCCTACCAGGAGGCGGGCACGCCCCTGGTGGTGGTGGCCGGCAAGGAATACGGCACCGGGTCGTCGCGCGACTGGGCGGCCAAGGGCACTCTGCTGTTGGGCGTGCGCGCCGTGATCACCGAGAGCTTCGAGCGCATCCACCGCTCCAACCTGATCGGCATGGGGGTCCTGCCGCTGATCTTCACCGGCGGCGAGGACCGCAAGTCTCTGGGCCTGACGGGCGAGGAGACCATCGACATCGCCGGCATCGCAGAGGGGCTCGCGCCCGGCGCCGAACTGGCCTGCACCATCACCCGGCCCGACGGCAGCCGGACCGAGACCCGGCTCAAATGCCGCATCGACACCACCGACGAGCTCGCCTACTACCGGAACGGCGGGATCCTCCATCTGGTGCTCAGGAACATGTTCGAGACGGCGTGAGCGAACAGCAAATGCCCATCGAGCCGCGGCCGGGACGATTTTGCACAACCGGCCGCGGGCGCCGCTCCGGCTGTCACCCGAACGTGATTGGCTTGTGACAGAGGCGCTGGCTAGGGTGAGCCTCATGCATAGAGCCCTGCAATGGGCGGCCGCGGCCATTTTGGCTGTGACGGCGCCCGTTTTCACCGGCACCGGCGGCACGGCCCTCTCGCCGGCGCCGGCTTTCGCCGACACATCCACGCCGGTCGTCGTCGAGCTGTTCACCTCTCAGGGATGCAACACCTGTCCGCCGGCCGAATCCTTCCTGCGCGAGCTGGCCGGAGAAGATGGCATCATCGCGCTCGAGCTGCACATCGATTACTGGGACTACATCGGCTGGAAGGACCCCTTCGCCAGCCCGGAAATGACTGCCCGCCAACGCGGCTATGCCCAGGAACTGCGTCTGCCCTACGTTTACACGCCACAGATGGTGATCGACGGCCGCTTCGACGTGGTGGGCTCGCACCGCAACAGCGCGCGCGGGATCATCAGACAGGCCGCCGAGCGTGGCAAGCCGATCGACGTGCATCTGAGCGACGAGAACGGTGGAACGATCATCATCCCCGCCGGCCACAGCCCGGACGGGGG
>JAZFZX010000205.1:0-6303 GCA_036444135.1 Kiloniellales bacterium
TCTCGAGGGGTGAGCCGCATTTTCGACACAGGCGTTCCGCACGCTTGGCGCCTAGATGCACCGGGAATATCCGCAGGAGGTGCAGAGGTCGCAGCCTTCCTGATGGATCAGGGCGGCGCTGCCGCACTTCGGGCACTGGCGCGGCACCAAGCGCGAGGGGGCGCCCGCTGCCAGGGCGAGCGCCTCCGCCTCCTGTTCTTGATCGCGGGCTTGATCTTCCGGCAGAGGCAGGAAGCCGATGTCGATCATGTGGCGCTCGATCACGTCGCCGATGGCCGCCAGCAGCGACGGCACGTAGCGGCCGCCGAGCCAGGCGCCGCCGCGCGGGTCGAACACCGCCTTCAACTCCTCGACGACGAAGGACACGTCGCCGCCGCGCCGGAACACCGCGCTGATCATGCGCGTCAGCGCGAGCGTCCAGGCATAGTGCTCCATGTTCTTGGAGTTGATGAAGATCTCGAAGGGCCGCCGCCGGCCGTCCTGCATGACGTCGTTGACGGTGATGTAGCTGGCGTGGTCGCTCTCGGGCCAGCGCAGCTTGTAGGTGCGGCCGGGCAGCGCCTCGGGGCGCGCAAGGGGCTGGGTCATGTAGACGACGTCGCCCTGTTCCAGGGCGGCTTCCGCGTCGCCGCGCACCGGCGGCGGCGCGGCCTCGGGAACCGGTGCCTCGTCCTCGACGGTGGTGGTGAGCGCTGCCGCCTGGGCAGTTTCCCCGGCCGTCCCGGCGGTGCCGCCGCGGGCTTCGAGAACGGCCCCGGTCACCGGGTTGGGGCGATAGGTGGTGCAGCCCTTGCACTCCAGCTCGTAGGCTTGCAGGTAAACGTCGCGAAAGGCCTCGAAGGTGATGTCCGCCGGCAGGTTGATGGTCTTGGAGACCGAGCTGTCGACGAATTTCTGTACGGCGGCCTGCATGACGACGTGCGCCGAGGGCTCCAGACTCTGTGCGTCGACGAAGGCCGGCGTCAGGGCCGCATCTTCGCCCTTCAACCGACCGTATAGCCCGTAGGCGTAATCGCTCACCTCCTCCAACTCGCGGCTGCCGTCCGGTTGCAGGATGGCGCGCTGGTAGGAGAAGGCGAACACCGGCTCCAGGCCCGAGGACGCATTGTCGGCAAACAGCGAAATCGTTCCCGTGGGCGCAACCGACGTGACCAGGGCGTTGCGGATGCCGTCTCGTTCGATGGCCGCCCGTATGTCCTGATCGAGGCCTTGTATGGTTTCGCCTTGCAGATAAGCCTCGCGGTCGAACAGCGGGAAGGGACCTTTCTCGCGGGCGAGGTCCACGGAGGCCAGGTAAGCGGCCCGCTGGATGGCTTTCATCCAGGCCTCGGTCAGCTCCACCGCGTCGGCGTTGCCGTAACGCGCCCCGCACATGATGAGCGCGTCCGCCAGGCCCGTGATTCCCAGCCCGATGCGCCGCTTCGCGAGGGCCTCGTGCTTTTGTGCTGGCAATGGAAAGCGGGACACGTCGATGGCGTTGTCCAGCATGCGCACGGCCGCAGGGACGAGCGCTTCGAGCGCGCCGCGGTCGAGCCGCGCCTCGGCCTCGAACGGCCGCTCGATCAGGCGGGCCAGGTTGATGGAGCCGAGCAGGCAGGCCCCATAGGGCGGCAGCGGCTGCTCGCCGCAAGGATTGGTGGCGTGGATTTCCTCACAGTACCGGAGATTGTTGCGGCGGTTGATCCGGTCGATGAAGATGACGCCGGGCTCGGCGTAGGCATAGGTGGCCCGCATGATGCGGTCGAACAGCTCGCGCGCGGCAACCACCCGGTAGGTGGTGCCGCCGAACGACAGCTCCCACGGCGCGTCTTCCTTGACCGCCTGCATGAACACATCGGTGACGAGCACCGACAGGTTGAACATACGCAGCCGTTCAGGGTCCTGTTTGGCCGCGATGAAGTCCTCGATATCCGGATGATCGCAGCGCAGCATGCCCATCATGGCGCCGCGGCGCGAGCCGGCGCTCATGATGGTACGGCACATGGCGTCCCAGACATGCATGAAGCTCAAGGGGCCGGAGGCATCGGCGCCGACGCCGTGGACCAGCGCGCCCTTGGGCCGCAGGGTGGAGAAATCGTAGCCGATACCGCCGCCCTGCTGCAGCGTCAACGCCGCCTCGCGCAGGTTGTCGAAGATGCCGTTCATGTCGTCGGGAATGGTGCCCATGACGAAGCAGTTGAACAGCGTCACCCGGCGTCCGGTGCCGGCGCCGGCCAGGATCCGGCCGGCGGGAATGAAGCGGAAATCCGACAGCGCCTCTGTGAAACGCTCGGCCCAATCCGCCGCGTCCTTCTCGGGCTTGGCCAGCGCCGCCGCGACCCGGCGCCAAGTGTCGTCGATGGTTTTGTCCACAGGCTCTCCGGCCTCGCTCTTGAGGCGGTACTTCATGTCCCAAATGCGCTGGGAAATGGCCGAAAGCTGTGGCATGGCCTCGGATACCTCGGACCTGCGCCGCCGACACGACCTCGAGACGGCGGCAAAGGCCCTGGAATTCGTGCCGATGCGGAGGCCGCGCCCGTAACATATGACCGCGGCAACGTCCGGTCAAATTGAATGTTCTCGATATGTTCAGGTTACGATGGTTGGACAAGCCATCCAGTTGCACACGTTTACCCTGCACGAGGCCGCGGATAAGACCCACAGATTTATCCACATGCGACAACCGCTGCGGTTACTTGGCCTGGGCGGCGCACAACCGTACGGTTGCACCTTCGATCCGTTCGCGCAGTTCGTGGACGAAGCGATCGCGCGGCAACCCCGGCGGAATGGCGGGCAACACCTCCATGATGATATGGCCCGGCCGCTTGACGAAGGCGCGGCGGCTCCAAAAAAGGCCGGAGTTGAGCGCGATCGGGACCACGGAAACGCCAAGGTTCTTGTAGATCGCCGCCACCCCCGGCTGGTAGGGGCGCTCCTCACCCGGCGCGACGCGGGTTCCTTCGGGAAAGATCACGATCGACCGGCCTTCCGCGATCCGGGTGCGGGCCAGCCTCACCATGCTGCGCAGCGCCTTGGCGCCGGCCTCGCGGTCGACCGGCACCATTCCCATGCGGCTCATCAGCCAGCCGTAGACCGGGATCCAGGCGAGCTCTTGCTTGACGACGTAACTCGCGTCGCGGCAAATCTTGAAGAACGCGATGGTGTCCCAGGACGACTGGTGTTTCGATGCGAAGATACAGGGCTCACGCGGCAGGTTTTCGCGCCCGCGAATCTCGTAGGTGATGCCGCAAAAGGTTCTCAGCGCCCACAGCGTCAGGCCGAACCACACATAGCCGGCTTCCGCCGAGAAGCGGCGCGGTAGAACCAGCACCGGAAGTGCGGCCGTAAGGATCACGGCGCCGCTGGCGAAGAAAAACAGGTTGAACGCGAGCGAGCGCAGGAATGTCATGCGGACCGGCCAATCAGTCGGCCGCGCAGCCAGGCCAACAGGTATTTGTTGTACTCGCTCGCCAACAGGCTGGCGCTGCCCGGCCAACGCCACCAGTCGGCCTGCTTGAAGGACTTCGTGAATACCGGGTGGGGCAGGATCTCGATTTCGGGCATCGCGTAGCGGAATTCGAGCAAGGATCGCGGCATGTGATAGGTCGCGGTCACCAGGCGCAACGAGGCGAAGCCCTGTTCGCCCATCCAGGCGGCGGTTTCCAGTGCGTTGCCGCGGGTGTCTCCCGCCTTGTAGCCCAGCACCACGCAGCAGGCGAGCTCCGGTGGTGCGATCCGGTTGATGCGCAGCAGCTCTGCGACCTCGACGCTGCGCTCGACGCCAGACACGAACAGCTGCTGGGCCCGGTCCTGCTCCAGCAGCTCGAAAGCCTGCCGAAGGCGGCCGCTGCCGCCGGTCAGGACGACAATCGCGTCGGTCCGCCGCGCCGGATCGGCGACCCGCTGCGGCAGGTTGGTCGCAAAGTAGACCAACCCCGCCAACCACAAGCCAGCGCAGAGCAGGCCCGCGCCCAGGAGGGCGAACAGCAGACGCCGGGTCGGTCTTGCGGCCATCAAGGTTTCAGCCATAGGGCGGCCCCGGTCAGGGCAGGCGCGACAAACTGCGCAGGACTGTGATTCGGGCCGTGAGCATGGCGACCAGCGCCGTCACCGGGGGAAGCAGGAGCAAGGCGCCCCAGCCGAGCGGTGACAGCGAAACGTCGGGAAGGATCTCGTTGCCGCTGCCGCGCAGCCAGGCACCGGCGGCCAGGATCGTCGCGATCGCGAGAGCCAGGCCGATCACGCCGCCGCGCAGCCCCAGGCGCAACGCATGGGCCTGGAATTGCCGGGCCACATAGGAATCCTGCGCGCCGATCAGATGTAACAGATCGATGACCGCCTGGTGGATGGCCAGGCCCGTTCGCGTCAGGAACACGACGGTCACGACCGCGCACAGCATCACGAGCGCCAGCACCACCGCCGCCCCCAATGCGACCGACCGGCTGAGCGCCAGCAGATCGCCCAGCCAACGCTGATGATCGTCGACGAAGACGCCGGGATCGATCGCCTGGAGCTCTGCCGTCAGCGCGTCCAGGTCCGGCGGACCCTCGGCGCTCAGTTCGGCGGCGATCAGGCTGGGCAGCGGCAGGTCCTGTTCGGCGGCCGTCTCGCCCAGCCACGGCTCGAGAAGCGCCATCACCTCGCCGAACGACAGCACCTTCGCACTGGCAACCTGTGGATTGGCCTCCAAGGCGGCCACCAGCTGGTCCAACAGACCGGCGCGCTCCGCAAGATCGCTGTTCGGCTCCGGCGGAGGCACCTGCACCGTCAAGCCGCCGGCGAGGTCCTGCTGCCAACGCGCCGTGACTTCATTGAGCAGCAATGTCGCCGCCAGGGCGAGCGCCGCCAGATAGACCAGAACCGCCACGATCCACGGCAGGAAAGGCCCCGAGGCGTCCTCGTTCATTGGGACTTCGCGCTGTGCGAACCACATCAGGCGGCGCTCTCTGCGGCGGCTGGCGCCATGGGAACAGGCATGGGTTCGGCGGCGATACCTCCGTGCGAGAGGCGCAGAACCGAGTGATTGAAGCGTGCCACCAGCGATTCGTTGTGGGTGGCGATCACCACGGTCGTGCCCAGCTTGTTCAGCTCCTCGAACAGATAGAGCAGCCGCACCGCCAGCCGGTCGTCCACGTTGCCGGTCGGCTCGTCGGCCAGCAGGAGGCTCGGCCGCGCGATCACGGCCCGGGCGATCGCGACCCGCTGCTGTTGGCCGCCCGACAGGGTGGGCGGATAGGCGTCAAGCTCGTCGGCAAGTCCGACCCAGGACAGCAGCTCCGTCACGTGCGAGAGGATTTTCGGGCCACGCTGGCCGGCGACGCGCAACGGCAGGGCCACGTTTTCGACGACCGTCAGGTGGTCGAGCAGCCGGAAGTCCTGGAACACCACGCCGATGCGCCGGCGCAGCATAGCCGCTTCCGAGCGCGTCAGGTTCGCAACGTCGCGGCCGAACAGGCTGATGCGGCCCTCGCTGGGCCGCCGGGCCAGGTACATGAGGCGCAGCAACGTAGATTTGCCCGCGCCGCTCGGCCCGACCACGAAATGAAAGGAGCCGGGGTCCAGACCAAACCACATCCCGCCCAGGATCACCGGACCCGCGCCGTAGCGCAGCGATACCTCCTCGAAACGGACCACGGTCCAGACGTCCTCTCTGGTGCGTCGGCGGCGAGCATCGCACAGGCCCGTCGGAGTCGTAAAGCACCTGGCGGGTGCGATCGTGCCGCCTTGCGCGGCCTGTCGCGCGCACCTATAAGGTGCGGATCGGAGGCCCTCCAGCGCGCCGGTTCCATGCACCTGAACTGTCCGTCTTGCGATAGCCGTTTCGTGATCGATCCCGCGGCGCTCGGCCCCTCGGGGCGCAAAGTGCGCTGCGGGCGGTGCGGGCATGCCTGGCATGCGGAGCCGGGCGCGGCGGAGGCGGGAGGCCAATCACCGCCGCCGGCACCGATGCAGGCGGCGGCACCTGCCGCCCCGGAAGACACTGCCCCGGAGGATGCTGCCCCGGAAGACGCCGCCCCGGACGACACCGCCCCGGAGGACACCGCCCCGGACGACGCCGCCCCGGACGACACTGCCCCGGAAGACGCCGCCCCGGACGACACCGGCCCGGAGGACGCCGCCCCGGACGATCCCATGCCGAAGCTGGCGGCATTCGACGAAACACGGCAGCGCTCCCACGCCGAGCGGCGGCCGCCGCCGCCGGAGGGTAAACGGCGTTCGGGCGCAGGCGGCTGGCTCCTGTTCGCGGCGGTGGTCGCCATCCTGGCGGCGGGCGTCTTCTTCGGGCGGCAGCAGATCATGGCCTGGGTGCCCGAAACCGCCGGT
>JAZFZX010000206.1:0-4224 GCA_036444135.1 Kiloniellales bacterium
TGGTGGGCGCTGGTGCCGTGCTCCAGGATCTCGCGGGCATGGCCGATCTCGCTCACGCAGTCGAACTTCTCCGCGTCGTCCCAGGTGAGCTCGATGAGCTCCTCCAGCAAATCGGCGTAAGGCACCGCCATGCCCTTGCCAAAATCCACCAGCCCCTCGTCAAAGCCGTAACGCTGGGCGCGCCAGCGGTTCTCCTGCACCAGCATGTTGTTGTAGCGCCGCCAGCGCTGGTTGTTGCGCTTGAGGCGGTAGAGCATGTGCAGCAGGCAGAGGTAGAGGGCGGCCACCGTGATACCGTCGTCGTAGTGGGTGCAGACGTCGGCGATGCGCATTTCCAGCGTCGGGAACCGGGCCGACAGCCGCACGTCCCACCACAGCTTGGTGGCATCCTCGATCAGCCCCGCCTTCACCATGATGTTTAGATGCCGCTCGTATTCACCGTAGCTGTCGAAGCTCTCCGGCAGGCCGACCCGCGGCAGCTCGTCGAACACCGCCAGGCGGTAGGACTTGAGGCCCGTATCCTCGCCGCGCCAGAAGGGCGAAGAGGTGGACAGCACCAGGATATGCGGCAGGAAGTAGGCGATCTGGTCCATCAGGTCGATGCGCAGATCGTCGTCGTCGAGTCCGACGTGAACGTGCATGCCGCAGATCAGCAGCCGCCGGGCGACCGCCTGCATGTCGCGGGCGAGCACGTCGTAGCGCGCCTTGGGCGTGTGCTTCTGCTCGCTCCACGCCGAGAAGGGATGGGTCGAGGCCGCAATCGGCGCCAGGCCGTGATGGCCCGCCACCTCGGCCACGCAGCGGCGCAGATGCCGAATCTCCTCGGCCGCCTCCTTCAAGGTGTCGCACTTGCTGGTGCCCACCTCGATCTGTGACATCAGGAATTCGGGGCTGACGCGGCCCTCGAGCTTCGCCTCGCACTCCTTCATGAGGCTGTCCGGCGGATCCACCACCAGGGCGCGGGTCTCCTTGTCGACCAGCAGGTATTCTTCCTCGATACCGATAGTGAAGCTCGGCTCTTGATTGCTCATTTGACCTGTTCCGCCTTGTAGATCGTGGGGTCGGCCAGGATCTCGGCGAGCGCCCGGGCCAGAAGTTCGGCCCACTCGGAGGCCCCGTGATGGGTGTCCACCAGATCCTGGCGGATCTCGATCAGCAGGTTCGCGAGGCCGCGCGGCTGAGCATGCCGGTGCATCGTGTAGCCGTGGTGATCGCGCCCGGAATAGGGCTGGTTGTCCCCGACGTTGAAGCCCAGCGCCCGCAGCTTCGCCATGAAGGGCAGCGGCAGGCGCGCGTCCTTGTTCCACAGGGCGCAGACCTGCCAGGGCCGCTCGAAGCCGTGCATCACCGGCGTGAAGGAATGCATGGAGATCAGCGCCGGCGCCGGCCCACGCGCCAGCAGCCGGTCGATCTCCCGGTCGATGACCCGGTGATAGGGCTCGAACAGGGCCTCCACGCGGCTCCGGCGCGCCGCTTCCGACAGGTCCCGGTTGCCCGGAATCACCACGTCGTCGCCGATCTGCGGGATCTGCGTCGGGTCCTCGGGTTCCCGGTTGGGATCGACGATCAGGCGCGAGAAGCCGCTGAGCACGGCGGTCGCGTCCAGCCGGCGGCTCAACTGCCGGGTCACGTCCGCGATGCCGATGTCGTAGGCAATGTGGCGGGCGAGCTGGGTTTCGTCGAGGCCCAGGTTGGCGAAGGCGCGCGGAATGAAGTTGCTGGCGTGATCGCAGATCAGCAGCAGCGGGGAGGCCGCCTCGGGATTGAGGATCTCGAAGGGCTTCTGTTCGTCGGACGCCAACAGCCCCCCGGCGTTCGCCCCCATGGAATACGCGGCCTCGCTCATGACCGGCGGATGATAACGGCTTCGCGCCCGCCGCAACAAGGCCGTGGCGCACGGCGTTGACCCGGCGGGCGACGGGCGCCTACAACTGAACCATGGCTGAACACGACAGCACGCCCGCGCCCAACACCTTCTTCTGCATCGACGGACACACCTGCGGCAGCCCGGTGCGCCTGGTGGCCAGCGGCGGGCCGCCCCTGGAAGGCGAGACCATGAGCGCGCGCCGCCAGGACTTCCTCGGGCGCTACGACTGGATCCGCACCGGCCTGATGTTCGAGCCGCGCGGCCACGACATGATGTCCGGCGCGATCCTCTATCCGCCCACGCGCGCCGACTGCGATGTGGGCGTGCTGTACATCGAGACCAGCGGCTGTCTGCCGATGTGCGGGCATGGGACGATCGGCACCGTCACCTTCGCGCTGGAGCGCGGCCTGGTGCAGCCCGCCGAACCCGGCGTGCTGCGGCTCGACACGCCGGCCGGGCGGGTCGATGCCCGCTACCGCATGAACGCCGGCCACGTGGAGGCCGTGCGCATCGTGAACGTCGGCGCCTATCTGGCCATCGAGGGGGCCGAGGTGGACTGCCCGGAGCTGGGGCGGCTGACCGTCGATATCGCCTATGGCGGAAATTTCTACGCCATCGTCGAGCCGCAGGAGAACTACCGCGACATGGCGGACCTCGGCCCGGGCGACATCCTGCGCCTGTCGCCGGTCCTGCGCGATCGCCTCAACGAGACGGTGGAGGTCGTCCATCCGGAAGACGAGACCATCCGCGGCGTCAGCCACATCCAATGGACCGGCGCGCCCACTCAGCCCGAGGCGCACGCCCGGAACGCCGTGTTCTACGGCAACAAGGCGATCGACCGCAGCCCGTGCGGCACCGGCACTTCGGCGCGCATGGCGCAACTCGTGGCCCGCGGCGCGCTCGCGGTCGGCGACGATTTCGTCCACGAGAGCATCATCGGCTCGCTGTTCCACGGCCGGGTCGAGGCCGAGACCAGCATCGGCAACCGCCCTGGTATCGTGCCCTCGATCGAGGGCTGGGCACGCATGACCGGCTTCAACACCATTTTCATCGACCCGCGCGATCCCTACGCCCACGGCTTCCAGCTCGTGTAACCGGACGGGCGATCCGGGTCCCGGTCCGGCATAGACCGCCTGCGCCTTACCGCAAAAGCACGCTTTTCGGACACCAGACCGCGGTGAGAAACTGGATCGGGGCCACATTCGCGTGTTAGCGTTCGAAAAGCGATCTGGAGGATCCGCCGGACAGGGTAGGCCCGCGCAGATCCATGGGCGGTTCGCTCGGCTGGGGTCGATGACCCGAGCCGTTGCGGTACCGTCCGAACCGGAGGCGCAAACTATCAACAAGGGGAGAGGAGGGCCGTCCATGGGACATTATCTTCTCATCGGGTCGCGCGATCCGTTCGACTCGAATGACGTACAGAACCTTTACGACCTCGCCTCGGGCCTGACACGTCAGGGCAACGAGGTGACGCTGTTCCTGGTTCAAAACGGTGTTTTGCCGGCGCGGCCGAGTGCATGCTCGGCGGCGCTCACGGACCTCGCCAACGCGGGCGTCGAGGTGCTGGCCGACGACTTCTCGCTGAAGGAGCGCGGCATAGCCGCCGACGGCCTGGCCGAAGGCGTGCGGGCCGCGCCACTCGACGTGGTGGTCGATCAGCTGGCCGACGGCCGCAAAGCGATCTGGCATTGAAGGAGGCGACGATGGCCGACAAAAAAACACTGACCTTCGCCATCATGGACGCGCCTTACGAGGACGCGCGTTCCACCACCGCCCTGCGGCTGATGGATATCTGCGCGCGGCGCGGTTACGACATCAACGTCTTCGCCTACGAAGGCGCGGTCTACGTGCCTTTCGCCCGGCAGGAGGCGCACCCCAACGCCGTGCACGGCCACGACGCGGGGGAGGAAGACCACCCACTGCCCAAGGAATGGGTGGCCGCCATCATCGATGAGGCGGCGAAGAACGGCGGCAAGGTGGACTGGGTGAACTGCGGGCTCTGCGTCGACGAGCGCGGTGCCGGCGAGTGGATCGAGGGCGTGCGCCGCGGCACGCCGGGCGACTTTTGGCAGATGGCCGAATCGTCCGACAACACCCTCGTGATTCCGACGCGCTAGGGAGGCGGACATGAAAGCACTCAACATCGTGGAAACCGCCTATCGCGCCACGCTCGAAGAGCAGGACGACACCATCGTGTGGCTGACCCACGCGATGAAAGGCGCGGGGGCCGACCTCAGCGTGCTGCTGCGCGGCAACGCGGTCAATTACGCCGTCCAGGGCCAGGAGGTGGCACCGCTCAGCTTCGGCGCCCGCACCCAGGCCAACGCACCGGACATCGCCGGCCAAGTGGCAGGCCT
>JAZFZX010000207.1:0-2850 GCA_036444135.1 Kiloniellales bacterium
GCCTCGGCGTCCGAGATCGTCGCCGGCGCCCTTCAGGACCACGCCCGCGCCATCGTCATGGGCACGCGGTCGTTCGGAAAAGGCTCCGTGCAGACGATCATTCCGCTGTCCGGAAACGGGGCCATGAGGCTGACCACGTCGCGCTATTACACGCCTTCCGGCGTGTCCATCCAGGCCACCGGCATCGAACCGGACATCGAGGTGCCGCAGGTGCGGCTCGAGCAGATCGATGCGCCGCAGCTGCGCCGCGAGGCCGATCTGCGTGGCTCGCTCGACGCCGAGGCCGAGGAGGGCGAGGCCACCGCACCAGAGGGTGCGCCCGACGACGACTTTCAGGACTATCAGCTGGCCCGCGCCCTCGACCTGCTGCAAGGACTGGCCTTGTTTCAGCAGCGTGTCTTGAACTGACCATTGCGGAGCGCGGGCGCCGCTCGCCGGAGCGATTCGTGCAGGTCAGCGCTAAAACTTCCGACGACCGCCGACGTGGCGGCATCACGGCGCTAGCCGCCGCGTGGCTGGCGCTGCTCGCCGTGGTGACCGCGGGCGTAACTTACGTGGTCTTGGCGCGCCAGGCCACGCCGCCTCTGGACGCGCCACTGTTGAGCGTGACGCTTCGCGCAGAGCCCCCTGCGGGCACTGCGGAAAGTCCCGAGACCGCCGGCGGCGAGACCGGCGCGCAACCAGCGGCGGCAGGCGACGGTCACCTGCCTGCCTGGCGCCAATTTGCCGCCCTCTACGAAAACACCGGGGACCGGCCGCGGATCGCGATCGTCATGACCGGGCTCGGCCTATCGGACAAGGCCACCGAGGCGGCGATCGAGAACCTGCCGCCCAGCGTCACCCTGTCGTTCACGCCTTACGCCGGGAAGCTCGATCAATGGACCGCCCTGGCGCGGGGCAATGGGCACGAAGTCATGCTCGACCTGCCGATGGAGCCCGTGACCTACCCCGACGACGACCCGGGACCGCAGACCTTGCTGACCCAACTCGACCCGGCCGAGAATCGGCAGCGGCTGCTCTGGGTGCTGGGCCGGGCCCAAGGCTATGTCGGCGTTGCCGCGGTGATGGGATCGCGCTTTTCCGGCTCCGAGGCCCACCTCGAGCCGATCCTCCGGGAGGTCAAGGCGCACGGCCTCATGTTCCTGGATAATCGGGCGAGCGAGTCCAGCGTCGCCGCCCGCCTCGCCGAAAGCCTGCACCTGCCGCACGCCGTCAGCGACCGTACCTTGGACGGCGGCCATGCCAACCGGGCGACCATCGACGCGCGTCTCGCCCAAATCGAACGGGTCGCCTTGAGCGACGGCGCCTCGGTCGCCATCGCCCGACCTTATCCCGCCACGATCGAGCACTTGCGCGAATGGGCGCGCACCCTGGACGCACGCGGCTTCGCCCTGGTTCCCGTCACTGCGCTGGCCCAGGGCGAGGAATCGCCGTGAAGATTTCGGGCGCATCGCCAAAGCGCGTGTGGCCGGCCACGGCACCCGGCACCGGGCCCGGGCGATGACGTCGCAGGATGTCGCGCATCTGCCTTACCGGCCGGGCGTCGGCATCATGCTGATCAACCGCGAGGACAAGGTCTTCGTGGCCCAGCGGATCGACATGCCGAGCGATGCCTGGCAGATGCCCCAGGGCGGCATCGACGACGGCGAGATGCCCGAGGCCGCCGCGCGCCGCGAATTGCTCGAGGAAACCGGTACCGACAAGGCGGAATTGATCGCCGAATACCCCCAGTGGCTGTCCTACGACCTGCCCGTGGAGCTGGTGCCCCTGATATGGGCCGGGCGCTACCGCGGCCAAACCCAGAAGTGGTTTGCCTTCCGCTTCGCCGGAGACGACGGCGACATCAACATCGAGACCGAAACCCCGGAGTTCTCCGCCTGGCAGTGGGTGGAGATGGATCGCGTACCAGACCTCATCGTGCCCTTCAAGCGCCAGCTCTATGGCCAGCTCGTCGGGGCGTTCGGCTGTCTGGTGGCCGCGTCTCCGGCCGCGCGCAACGACCCGCGCTAGAGCTGATTTCGCGCACCTTCGCGCTTATACCAACGATCGTTGGTATGAGTCCGCCTGACAGGGAGTACGTTAAGCCGCGGCGGCGACGGCCATGCGGCCGCGGCGGCGGACTTGCCAGAAGGCGAGGCGCGCAGCCCAGTGCGCCACGCGGCCACGCGGCGGAAGGCCTGCGGCCTTCAAGGTCATGGCCACCGCCCGTTCGATGTGGCGCGGTTTGTAGAAAGCGTAAGCACGCGCGATGTAGGCGTTGGTGAAGCGCCGGCGGGCATAGGCTTCGTCCGGCGCGTTCGCCGCATAGTAGGCGTAGGCCAGCTCGTCGTCCTCGGTTTCATGAATGCGCCCCAGGGCCACCATCAGGCGGCGCAGACGACCCACCCCGTCCCGCTCCAGATAACGCTTCAGGTGCGTGTAGAAGAGCTTGTAATGGCGGAATTCGTCGGCGGCGATCTTGAGGCAGATGGCCTTCAGCACGGGCTCCTCGGCACCTTCGGAGAGCGCCATGTAATAGGAGCTGGTGCCGACCTCGACGATGCAGCGCGCGACCAGCTCGCCGGCCCGCGAGCCGCGCACCGATCTGGTGGCCGCGAGCGGCAGCCGAAAGCCCTCGGTGAAGCGGCGGAAGCTGTCCTCGAAGTCGAAATCGGGGTCGGCCAGACGCGCCCAGCGGCCGAGCGCCCGGCCATGCTGCACTTCCTCGGCGGCCCAGAGGCGCGCCGCCTCCTGAAACTTCGGATCGTCCGGGAAGACATTGCAGAGGTAGGCCGCGTAATCGCCGCCGTTGTATTCGACCAGGCTTGCCGCCTTGACCAGTCGCAGGAGATCGGGATCGACCTTGCTGGG
>JAZFZX010000208.1:0-5029 GCA_036444135.1 Kiloniellales bacterium
AATACGAGATCGCCTTCGACGGCTTCGAGGTGCCGGCGGATTCTTTGCTTGGCGGCGTCGAGGGCCAGGGCTTCAAGCAGCTCATGGCGACCTTCGAATCGGCGCGCATCCAGACGGCGGCCCGCGCCGTGGGCGTGGCCCAGGCGGCGATGGAACTGGGCCTCGACTATGCGCGCCAGCGCGTCCAATTCGGCAAGCCGATCCTCGCCTTCCCGCGGGTCTCCGGCAAGCTCGCCTGGATGGCGGTCGAGACCATGGTCGCCCGTCAGCTCACCTATTTCGCGGCGCGCGAGAAGGATTCCGACCGGCGCTGCGACATCGAGGCCGGCATGGCCAAGCTGCTGGCCGCGCGCGTGGCCTGGGCCAACGCCGACAACGCGCTGCAGGTGCACGGCGGCAACGGCTACGCCGTGGAATACCCAATCAGCCGGGTGCTGTGCGACGCGCGCATCCTCAACATCTTCGAAGGCGCCGCCGAGATTCAAGCCCAGGTGATCGCCCGGGGACTGCTGTCCCCCGGTCGGAACTAAAACTTCACCGCGCGGGTTAGGCTGGCCGCCGGGCCTGTAGGTGACAGTGCAGCAGAGCGCCGCCCTCGAGCGCCTCGGCCCGCGCCCGGGTCAGGGCGATCCGGGTTTCGAGCCCGTCGTCGCCGAGGGTCTCGCGCAAACCCTCGCGGGCCGGGCCCAGTGTGTGGTCGAGCTGGCGGCGGGCCTCCTCGGCCGACCAGGCGCTGTGGTTGCGCAGCTCGACGGCCGTGAACCCGGCGGCGTCGAGCCCTCCGAGGTAGGCCTCCAGGTCCCCGAAATGAAACAGCAGGCCGGTCGCGCGCAGCCGCGCCGCCCAGTCGTCGTAGGCTGCCGAGCCCGGGCCGTCCTCGCCCTTGACCCAGTCGCCGAACGCGAAGACCCCGCCGGGGCGCAGGACCCGGAGGGCCTCGGCGAACAGCGGTGTTTTGTCGGGCACGTGACAGAACACGTCCTTGCTGAAAACCACGTCGAACCCGGCGTCCGGCAGGGGAATGGGGCCGGGCGCGACCAGCTGCACGGTGACGCGGCCGGCGAGCCCCGCCGCCTCCACCGCCGCCACGGCGCGAGCGATCGAATCTTGCTCCACGTCGATGCCGAGCACGCGACCGGCCTCGAGCTCACGGGCCAACATCAGGCTGGCGCCGCCAATGCCGCAGCCCAGGTCCAGCACCTCGCGGCCGGCGATGGCGACGCCCGCCAGGATATCCGCAACCTCCTCGGCACCACCGGGCGAAAGGAAGCCTTCGCCGTAGACCGATTCCATGCTGTCCAGGACGGCGTCGCTGTATTGGCGCTCGTGGGACATGTGACCTCGTGGCTTGATGGCGGTCCCCGCCGGACTCTATGGTCCGAACGATGGGCCTTCAAGCCCGCCCGGCAAGACGGCGGAGACGGCAGGAGCCCGATCTTGCCGCTGGCGGCACTTCCGGCCGCGCGCTATACCAGGGCCCATGAGCACATTTCTGCCGATCCTGCTGGTGATCGCCTTGTTGGCCACTTTGGGCGTCCTGTTCGCAGGGTTGCTGGTCATGGGCCGCGGCGGCGACGTCAACCGCAAATACGGCAACGTCCTGATGCGCTGGCGGGTCATCATGCAGTTCGCGGCGCTCATGCTGCTCGGCCTGGTCATGCTCACGGCCGGTGATTAGGGCCGGTAAATAGGGAGCCTCGAATTCGTCATGGTTCGGCTCACGCGCATTTACACCAAGGGCGGCGACAAGGGCCAAACGTCGCTCGGCGACGGTGTGCGGGTGGCCAAGCACGACCCGCGAGTGGCCGCCTACGGCACGGTGGACGAGGCCAACGCCGTGATCGGCCTGGCGCGCCTGCATTGCAGCGGCGAGATCGACGCCATTCTGGGACGCGTGCAGAACGATCTCTTCGACCTGGGCGCCGACCTCTGCCGGCCGGAAAGCGATGCGCCTGCCAAACACCCGCCGCTGCGCGTCAGCGCCGCGCAGGTCGAGCGGCTGGAAGGCGAGATCGACCAAATCAACGCCAACCTGGCGCCGCTCACGTCCTTCGTGCTGCCGGGTGGAACGGCGGCGGCGGCGGCCCTGCACCTGGCGCGCACGGTCGCGCGGCGGGCCGAACGGGAGATGACGGCGCTGGCGGACGAGGCGACGGTCAACCCCGAGGCGATCCGCTACATCAACCGGCTGTCGGACCTGCTTTTCGTGCTGGCCCGCGAGGCCAACGATCGCGGTGCAAAAGACGTGCTCTGGACGCCGGGAAAAAACCTCTAACCCTTTGTCATTTAAAACGTTTTTCTGACCCTCCGAACACGTGACGGCTCGCTCTTCCGGGTCATTGACAGGGAGATTTGGTGTCCCTATTGTGCGCCCGCGAGATCGCCTTGCGCGGGCGGTTCCGGCAGCACAAACGGCTGCCCGGGTGCAGGGTCGGGTGTCATCGAACAACTTAGCGCAAGGACTTCCCCATGAAAGTCTTGGTGCCTGTGAAGCGGGTGATCGACGCGAACGTCAAGGTCCGCGTGAAGAGCGATCAGTCGGGGGTGGAGCTCACCAACGTCAAGATGGCCATGAACCCCTTCTGCGAGATCGCCGTCGAGGCGGCGGTGCGCATGAAGGAGGCGGGCACGGCCTCGGAAGTGGTGGTGGTCTCCGCCGGGCCGACGACCAGCCAGGAATCCCTGCGCACCGGCCTCGCCATGGGCGCGGACCGCGGCATCCTGATCGAAGGCGACGCCGCCCTGGAGCCGCTGGCGGTGGCCAAGCTCTTGAAGGCCGTGGTGGAGCGTGAGGAGCCGGGGCTGGTCATCATGGGCAAACAGGCGGTCGACGGCGACAACAATCAGACGGGCCAGATGCTGGCCGGGCTGCTGGGTTGGCCGCAGGCAACCTTCATCTCGAAGATCAAACTCACCAACGGCGGCCTCGAGGCGGTGCGCGAGGTGGACGGCGGGTTGGAAACGGTCAGCATGCCCATGCCGGCCATTCTGACCGTGGATCTGCGCCTCAACGAGCCGCGTTACGCATCGCTGCCGAACATTATGAAGGCCAAGAAAAAGCCGGTGGACGTGTTGAGCCCGTCGGACCTGGGGGTCGACGTGAGCCCGCGCGTGACGGTGCTGAAAGTGAGCGAGCCCGAGGGCCGCAAGGCTGGCGTCAAGGTCGGAAGCGTCGCCGAGCTGGTCGAAAAGCTCAAGAACGAAGCCAAAGTCATTTAACGAATCGGGGGTTCGGATGAGCATCCTGGTTGTTGCGGAACACGACAACGCCGAGCTGAAGCCGGCGACCTTGAACACGCTGGGCGCGGCGGTCGAGCTGGCCGAGCACGCCGGCGGCGAGATCCATCTGCTGGTCGCCGGCGCCGGCTGCCAGGCGGTGGCCGAGGCGGGCGCCAAGATTGCGTCGGTCGCCAAGGTTCTGCTGTCCGAGGGTCCCGAATACGAGCACCGGGTCGCCGAAAATCTGGCGCCGCTGATCGTACAGCTGGCGCCCGACTACAGCCACGTGCTGGCGGCGGCCACCACCTCGGGCAAGAACATCATGCCGCGCGCGGCGGCGCTGTTGGACGTGCAGCAGATCTCCGATGTTTCGACCGTGGAGTCGGCGGACACCTTCGTGCGGCCGATCTATGCCGGCAATGCCCTGGCGACCGTGCAGTCGAGCGATTCCATCAAGCTCATCACGGTGCGCGGCACGGCTTTCGAGCCGGTTGCCGACGAGGGTGGATCCGCGTCCATCGAGACCGTGGCGGCGACCGGCGATGCCGGACTGTCCAAATTCGTCGGCGCAGCGTTGACGGAAAGCGAGCGCCCGGAGCTGACCAGTGCCAAGATCGTGATTTCCGGCGGCCGTGGCATGCAGTCGGGCGAAAATTTCGCCATGCTGGAGCGTATCGCCGACAAGCTGGGGGCCGCGGTGGGCGCCTCGCGCGCGGCGGTCGACGCCGGTTACGTGCCCAACGACTACCAGGTGGGCCAAACCGGCAAGGTGGTGGCCCCGGACCTCTACATCGCGGTCGGCATCTCGGGCGCCATACAGCACTTGGCGGGCATGAAGGACTCCAAGGTCATCGTCGCCATCAACAAGGACGAGGAAGCGCCGATCTTCCAGATCGCCGACTATGGCCTGGTCGCCGACCTGTTCCAGGCCCTTCCGGAACTGGAGGAAACGCTGTAGACACCATGTCGGCCCTGTCCGAAGGGACTCGGGGCCGCCTGCAGCAACAGTGAGAAGCGATCTCATGGCGGAGCAATCGGACGCCGAAGGCGGGCAAAACGAAATCAAACGTGTCGGCGTGATCGGTGCCGGCCAAATGGGCAACGGCATCGCCCACGTCTTCGCGCTGGCCGGCTATGACGTCCGCCTGTCGGATCTGACCGACGAGCGCCTGGAAGAAGCGCGCGGCGCCATCGCGGCCAATCTGGACCGGCAGATCGGTCATCAGAAGATCTCGGACGCCGACAAGGTGGCGGCGATGGGCCGGATTTCGATGGCCACCGACCTCGACATCTTCAAGGACTGCGACCTGGTGATCGAGAGCGTCATCGAGGACGAGGAGGCCAAGCGCGAGATCCTCAAGTCGCTCTGCCCCTTGCTGAAACCCGAGGCCATCGTCTGCAGCAACACCTCGTCCATCTCGATCACCCGTCTGGCCGCCGTGACCGACCGGCCGGGCCGTTTCATGGGCATGCATTTCATGAACCCGGTGCCGGTGATGCAGCTGGTCGAGCTGATCCGCGGCATCGCGACCGAGGAAGAGACCTACCAGGCGGTCAAGGCGGTGACCCTGGTGTTGGGCAAGACCCCGGCAATGGCCGAGGATTTCCCGGCCTTCATGGTCAACCGGGTGCTCATGCCGATGATCAACGAGGCGGTCTATACGCTGTACGAAGGCGTCGGCTCGGTGGAGTCCATCGACACGGCCCTGAAACTCGGCGCCAATCACCCGATGGGGCCGTTGCAGCTGGCCGACTTCATCGGTCTCGACACCTGCCTGGCGATCATGCACGTGCTGTACGAGGGCTTGGC
>JAZFZX010000209.1:0-13101 GCA_036444135.1 Kiloniellales bacterium
CCTTCCCGGCGGCCCTCAGAGGTGCCGAGGCGGCGGCCGAGGACGCCGCCGGCGAAGCGGCGGCCGAACCGGTTGCAGAAGAGGTGCCGGCCACCGCGACCGAGGCGGAAGAGGCCAGCGCGGCCGAAACGGAAGAGGCCGGTGCGGCCGAGGACGAGGACAAGAAGGACGGCTAGACCATGAAGTGCGCGGTCACCACCCTCGACAACAAGAAGACCGGCGAGATCGATCTGGCCGACGAGGTCTTCGCGCTGCCGCTGCGCCGGGACATCCTGGCGCGTATGGTCAATTGGCAGCTGGCCAAGCGCCGCGCGGGCACCCACAAGGTCCAGGGCCGCAGCGACGTGACCGGCTCGACCCGCAAGCGGTACCGCCAGAAGGGCTCGGGCCGGGCGCGGATCGGCTCGGGCAAGGTGAGCCAATATCGCGGTGGCGGCATGGCGTTCGGCCCGGTGGTCCGCGACCATGCGCACGGGCTCACCAAGAAGGTGCGCAAGCTGGCCCTCAAGACCGCGCTGTCGGCCAAGCTGGCCGACGGAAAGCTGGTGGTGCTGGAAGCCGCCAAGGTCGACGTGCCCAAGACGGCGGAGCTGGCTCGCAAGCTGGCAAGCCTGGGCTGGTCCTCGGCGCTGGTCATCGACGGGGCGACCCTGGACGAAAATTTCGCGCGCGCCGCGCGCAACCTGCCGGGCATCGACGTGCTGCCGGAGCAGGGTGCCAACGTGCATGACATCTTGCGGCGCGACACTTTGGTTCTGACCAAGGACGCGGTTGAGGCGCTGGAGGCGCGGTTGAAATGAGCAGGGCACGCCCCCGCACGCCGGTGACGGCCAATCCGTCGCGCCAGCGGATCTACGAAGTGATCCGTGCGCCGCTGGTGACCGAGAAGTCCACCCTGGGCTCGGAGCATAACCAGGTGTCCTTCAAGGTGCCGCTGGACGCGACCAAACCTGAGATCAAGGCCGCGGTCGAGGCGCTGTTCAAGGTCAAGGTGAAGGCGGTCAACACGCTTAGGCAAAGCGGCAAGTTGAAGCGTTTCCGCGGCATCTACGGGCGCCGCCCGGATTACAAGAAGGCCTTTATCACCCTCGAGGAAGGCCACAGCATCGACGTGACGACGGGAATCTAGAGTCATGGCACTCAAGACCTACAAACCGGTCACGCCGGGCCGCCGCAACCTGGTCCTGGTCGACCGCTCCGGCCTGTGGAAGGGCAAGCCGGTCAAGAAGCTGACCACGGGGCTCGACAAGCAAGGCGGCCGCAATAACCACGGGCGCATCACGGCGCGCCGGCGCGGCGGCGGCCACAAGCGGCGCTACCGTCTGGTGGACTTCAAGCGGCAGAAGGTGGACATTCCGGCCAAGGTCGTGCGCCTGGAGTACGACCCCAACCGCACGGCGTTCATCGCGCTCATCGAATACGAGGACGGCGAGCAGAGCTATATCCTGGCGCCGCAGCGCCTGGCGCCCGGCGATACGGTGATCTCGGGCGAAAGCGCCGACATCAAGCCGGGCAATACCAAGCCGCTCAGCGCGATTCCGGTAGGCACCATCGTCCACAATGTGGAGATGAAGCCCAGCAAGGGCGGCCAGATTGCCCGAGCGGCCGGCACCTATGTGCAACTGGTCGGCCGCGATGCCGGCTATGCGCTGCTGCGGCTGTCCTCGGGCGAAGTGCGCATGGTGCGCGCCGAGTGCAGGGCCACGGTCGGAGCGGTGTCCAACTCCGACCAGGCCAACATCAAGCTGGGCAAGGCCGGCCGCAAGCGCTGGATCGGCAAGCGCCCGTCAGTGCGCGGCGTGGCCATGAACCCGGTCGATCACCCGCATGGCGGCGGCGAGGGCCGCACCTCCGGCGGCCGCCATCCGGTGACCCCGTGGGGCAAGCCGACCAAGGGCGCGCGCACCCGGTCCAACAAGAAGACGGACCGGTTGATCGTGCGGCGCCGGCACAAGAGCACAAGACGGTAAAGGGGGCGAAAGTGGCGCGCTCGGTTTGGAAGGGTCCGTTCGTAGACGGCAATCTGCTGAAAAAGGCGGATGTCGCCCGTGAGTCGGGCCGCAACGAAATCATCAAGACCTGGTCGCGGCGTTCGACCATCATGCCGCAGTTCGTGGGTCTCACCTTCGGCGTCTACAACGGCCGCAAGTTCCTGCCCGTTCTGGTGACGGAAAACATGGTGGGCCACAAGTTCGGTGAGTTTTCGCCGACGCGGACCTTCTTCGGCCACGCCGGGGACAAGAAGGCGAGGAGGCGCTAGGCCATGAGCAAGTCGGCACGACCGCGCCGCCTGGCGGACAACGAGGCCCAGGCCGTGGCGCGGGTTCTGAAAACCAGCCCGCAGAAGCTCAACCTGGTCTGCCAGTCGATCCGCGGCCGCAGCGCGGAGGCGGCGCTGGCCGAGCTGAGCTTTTCCAAGCGGCGCATCGCCGGCGAGGTCAGGAAAACCCTGCAGTCGGCTATCGCCAACGCGGAAAACAATCACCAGCTCGACGTCGACCGCCTCTACGTGGCCGAGGCGACGGTGGGCAAGGCCTTCGTGATGAAACGGTTCCGCGCCCGGGCGCGCGGACGCATGGGGCGCATATTGAAACCCTGGAGCCGCCTGACCCTGGTGGTCCGCGAACGCGAGGAGACGGCCTAATGGGCCAGAAAGTCAATCCGGTCAGCTTTCGTCTGGGCATCAACCGTACCTGGGAATCCCGCTGGTACGCGGACAGCGGTTACGGGGATCTCCTGCACGAGGATCTGAGCATCCGGCGCTTCCTGCGCAAGCGGCTTTCACAAGCCGGCGTGTCGCGGATCGTGATTGAAAGGCGGGCCAAGAAGGCGCGCATCACGATCCATACGGGCCGGCCCGGCGTCGTCATCGGCAAGAAGGGCGCGGACATCGAGAAGCTGCGCCGCGGCCTGCAGGAGATGACCGGCAGCGAGGTCCATCTCAACATCGTCGAGATCCGCAAGCCGGAGCTGGACGCGACCCTGGTTGCCGAGAATATCGCGCAGCAGCTGGAGCGCCGCGTGGCCTTCCGCCGGGCCATGAAGCGCGCCGTACAGTCGGCCATGCGCCTAGGCGCCGAGGGCATCCGGATCAACTGCGGCGGGCGCCTGGGCGGTGCCGAGATCGCCCGCACGGAATGGTACCGCGAAGGCCGCGTACCGCTGCATACCCTGCGCGCCGACGTGGACTTCGGCGAGGCCACGGCGCTGACCACCTACGGCACCTGCGGCGTCAAGGTCTGGGTGTTCAAGGGCGAGATCATGGAGCACGACCCGATGGCGCAGGACAAGCGCCTGCAAGAAGCCCAGACGGGCCGCTGAGCGATAGGAACCAACGGCGATGTTGCAGCCGAAACGCACGAAGTACCGCAAGGCCCACAAGGGCCGCATTCACGGCCACGCCAAGGCCGGGACGACGCTTGCCTTCGGCGCTTATGGCCTGAAGGCGACGACGCCTGGGCGCGTGTCGGCGCGTCAGATCGAAGCGGCCAGGCGGGCGATCACGCGGCACATGCGCCGTGTCGGAAAGCTGTGGATCCGCATCTTTCCCGACGTGCCGATCTCCGAGAAGCCGGCCGAGGTGCGGCAGGGCAAGGGCAAGGGTTCGGTCGAATGGTGGGCGGCCCGGGTCAAGCCCGGGCGCATCATGTTCGAGCTGGACGGGGTGCCGCGCGACGTGGCCGAGCGCGCCTTCATCCTGGCCGCCGCGAAGCTGCCGATCCAAACGCGGTTCGTGGCCCGCCTTGGTGAGGAGTGAGTCAGATATGAAGGGCGCCGATGTACGCACGAAGTCGGTCGACGAGCTGAACGACAACCTGCTCAACCTGAAGAAAGAGGCGTTCAACCTGCGCTTTCAGAGGGCGAGCGGGCAGTTGGAGAACACCGCACGGGTCCGCCAGGTGCGCCGGGACATCGCGCGCATCAAAACGATCCTGCGCGAGAAGCAGCAGGCCGCATCCTAGGAGTTACCGTTATGCCGCGTCGTGTTTTGCAGGGAGTGGTGGTCGGCGACAAGGCCGACAAGACGGTTACCGTCTTGGTCGAGCGCCGATTGATGCACCCGATCTACAAGAAGTTCATCAAGCGGTCGAAGCGCTATCACGCCCACGACGAGGCCAACAGCGCCAAAGTCGGCGACATCGTGCGGATCCAGGAATGCCGCCCGATCTCCAAGACCAAGTACTGGCAGCTCGTGGACGATCAGGGCGCCGCGGCGGGCGCAGAGAGTTGAGAAGGACACCTGCACCATGATCCAGATGCAGACACAGCTCGACGTAGCCGACAACTCGGGCGCCCGGCGGGTGCAGTGCATCAAGGTGCTTGGCGGCTCCAAGCGCAGGACCGCCAACGTCGGCGACGTCATCGTGGTGAGCGTCAAGGAGGCGATCCCGCGCGGCCGCGTCAAGAAGGGCGACATGCACCGCGCCGTCATCGTGCGCACCGCCAAGGAGATCCACCGCGACGATGGCACCACCATCCGCTTCGACAAAAACGCGGCAGTGTTGATCACCCGGCAGAACGAGCCGATCGGTACGCGCATCTTCGGTCCGGTGACCCGCGAACTGCGCGCCAAGCGGTTCATGAAGATCATCTCGCTGGCGCCCGAGGTGCTGTGATGGCCAAGAAATTCAAGATCCGAAAGGGCGACAAGGTCGTCGCGATCGCTGGCAAGGACAAGGGCAAGGCCGGTGAGGTGCTGCGGGTGCTGCGCAGGGAGGACCGGGTGCTGGTTCAAGGCCTCAACATGATCAAGCGCCACCAGCGCCCGACCCAGGCGAGCCCCGGCGGGATCGTGGAGAAGGAGGCAACGATCCACATCTCGAACGTGGCACACATCGATCCGAAGACCGATCAGCCGACCCGCGTCGGCTACAGGACCGTCGAGGCCGACCGCAAGGTGCGCTATGCAAAGCGCTCGGGCGAGGTCATTGATTCGTAAATGGAATCAAGGTAATGAAACCACGTCTTCAAGAGAGTTATAAGCAAGAGATCCTGCCGGCGCTGATGGAACGTTTCGGTTACAAGAACCGTTACCAGGTTCCGGCGATCGAGAAGATCATTGTCAACATGGGCGTTGGCGAGGCGGTCCTGGACCAGAAGAAGGTCCATGCCGCGACCAACGACCTGACGCTGATCACCGGTCAGAAGCCGATCGTCACGCGGGCCAAAAGGTCGATCGCCAGCTTCAAACTGCGCGAGGGCATGCAGATCGGTTGCAAGGTGACGCTGCGTCGGATCCGCATGTACGAGTTTCTCGACCGCCTGGTTACCATCGCCTTGCCACGGGTGCGCGATTTCCGCGGCATTCCGAGCCGTTCCTTCGACGGCTGCGGCAACTTCGCCATGGGCCTCAAAGAGCAGATCGTTTTTCCGGAGATCGATTACGACAAGGTCGACGAGGTTCGCGGGCTCAACGTCGTGATCGTAACCTCCGCCCAGACGGACGAGGAAGCCAAGGCGCTACTCGAACATTTTGACATGCCGTTCCGCAACTGAACGGTTCGAGGAGGACAAAGAAAAACATGGCCAAGAAGAGCGCGATCGAGAAAAACAATCGGCGGAAGCGCATGGTCAAGAAATATGCCGCCAAGCGCGCGCAGCTGCGTGCGGTTGCGCGCGATCGTTCGCTGCCCCCCGAAGAGCGTTTTCAGGCCTACCTGAAGCTGGCCAAACTGCCACGCAACGGCGCTCCCAGCCGGGTTCGCAATCGCTGCGAGCTGACCGGGCGTCCGCGTGGCTTTTACCGGAAATTCCGACTCTCGCGCATCGCGGTGCGCGAGCTGGGCTCCGTGGGTCAAATCCCCGGCATGGTCAAGTCGAGCTGGTAGGAAAGGAGCTCCATCATGACGATGAGCGATCCTCTCGGGGATATGCTGACCCGGATACGCAATGGCCAGCGGGCGGGCTTTACCTCGGTGCGGGCGCCGGGCTCGCGGCTGCGCGCCAATGTGCTCGACGTCCTGAAACGCGAAGGCTACATCCGCGATTTCAGCCGGCAGGAGGTGCAGCCGGGGATGCCCGAGCTGGTCATCGAGCTCAAGTATGCCGACGGCGAGCCGGTCATCCGCGAGATCTCGCGCGTCTCCAAGCCGGGCCGCCGGGTCTATTCAAAGATCAAGGACCTGCCGCGAATCTACAACGGCTTGGGGATCGCCATCCTGTCGACCCCGCGCGGCGTGCTGTCCGATCACGAAGCGCGTGTGGCCAACGTCGGCGGCGAAGTCCTGTGCCGGGTCTTTTAGGGGAAGTTCGATGTCCCGTGTAGGCAAGAACCCGATCGATATTCCCAGCGGCGTGGACGTCTCGATCCAGGGCACGTTGTTCACCGCGAAGGGCCAGCTGGGCCAGCTGTCGCACGAGATCACCGCGGCGGTGACGGCGACGGTCGAGGACGGCAAGATCCTGGTGCAGCCGGCCGACGAATCCAAGGTCGCGCGCTCCATGTGGGGCACCACCAGGTCGTTGCTGCAATCCATCGTCACCGGCGTCTCGGAGGGCTTCTCCAAAGAGCTGGAGATCAGCGGCGTGGGTTACCGGGCGGCGGTGCAGGGCAGCAACCTGAACCTCCAGCTCGGCTACAGCCACGAAATTCATTATCCGATCCCCGAGGGGATCACCATCAAGTGCGCAAAACCGACCGCAATCTCGATTTCCGGCGCCAGCAAGCAGCAGGTCGGCCAGGTGACCGCCGAAATCCGCGCCTATCGCCCGCCCGAACCTTACAAGGGCAAGGGAATCAAATACGCGGACGAAGTGATTTTGCGCAAGGAAGGCAAGAAGAAGTAAGACCATGTCGTCACTCCACAGCCTATTCGAACGCCGCAGAAAGCGGGTCCGTTCTCAAATCCGCCGCGCCAGCAAGGGTCGCCCGCGTCTTTCGGTGTTTCGTTCGAGCAAGCAGATCTACGCCCAGGTCATCGACGACTCTCGGGGTGTCACCCTGGCCGCGGCCTCCTCGATCGAGACGGGCCTGAAAGCCAAACTGAAGACCGGCGCCGACAAGGACGCCGCGGCGGCGGTTGGCAAGCTGATCGCCGAGCGCGCCCGGGCGGCGGGTCTCAGCGAGGTGATCTTCGACCGCGGCGCTTATCTCTATCACGGCCGCGTCAAGGCGCTCGCCGAGGCGGCGCGCGAAGGCGGCCTGTCCTTTTAAGGGAATCGATTGATGGCAAGACCGGCAAGACAGCAAAGAGACCACCGCCCCCGGCGCGATGACCGGGGCGGGCGCGACGAGCCAGAGCTGATCGAAAAATTGGTCGGCATCAATCGAGTCGCGAAGGTGGTGAAGGGCGGCCGGCGGTTCGGATTCGCGGCGCTGGTGATCGTCGGCGACGGCCGCGGCCGCGTCGGCCACGGGCACGGCAAGGCGCGCGAGGTGCCCGAAGCGATCCGCAAGGCCACCGAACGGGCGAAGGGCAACCTGGTCCGCATTCCCTTGCGCGAAGGGCGCACGCTGCATCACGACGTGCTCGGCCACTACGGCGCCGGGCGGGTTGTCATGCGGACGGCCGTCGCGGGCACCGGCATCATCGCCGGCGGGCCGATGCGCGCCGTCTTCGAAGCCCTGGGCGTGCAGGACGTGGTCGCCAAATCGGTTGGCACCTCCAACCCCCACAACATGATCAAGGCCACCTTCGACGGCCTGTCCCAGTGTTGCAGCCCGCGCATGGTGGCCCAGCGCCGGGGCAAGAAGGTGTCCGATCTGGTGGGCCGCCGCGAGACCGAAGCCGAGGCGCGGGAGTAGGCGAACATGGCCCAAGGGAAGAAAACGCTCAAGGTGACGCAGACCGGCAGTCCCATCGGCCGGCCGAGCGACCAGCGCGCGACGCTGATCGGTCTTGGGCTGAACAAGATAAACCGCACGCGCGAGCTCGAGGACACGCCGGCCGTGCGCGGCATGATTCAAAAGGTGCAGCACCTGGTCCGTTGGGAGGAAAGCGCCTGAGGGGCGACCGCCAATGGGCGCATGGGCCGGAAGCAAGGATGACGTCACATGAATCTTAACCAGTTGGCCGATAACCCGCGCGCGCGCCGGGACCGCAAACGGATCGGGCGCGGTACGGGCTCGGGCACGGGCAAGACCGCCGGCCGCGGCAACAAGGGCCAAAAGTCGCGCAGCGGCGTCGCCCTGAAGGGATTCGAGGGCGGCCAGATGCCGCTCAACCGGCGCCTGCCCAAGCGCGGCTTCAAAAACATCTTCGCGAAACGCTTTGTGGCGATCAACCTGGACCGTTTGCAGGACGCCATCGATGCCAAGAAGCTCGATCCCAAGAAGCCGATCGACGCGGCGGTGCTGAAAGCCACCGGCGTGATAAAAAATCCGCGAGATGGCGTGCGCCTCCTTGCACGCGGAGGCCTCAAGTCCAAAATCAATATCAGCGTGGCCGGCGCCTCCAAGAAGGCGGTCGAGGCCGTCGAGAAAGCCGGCGGCTCGATCACCATCGAGCGGCCGCGGCCAAGCGCACCCGAGGCCGGGGCACAAGGCGCCGAAGGCAGCGACGGGTGACCCGGCGCGCCACCGAACGTTGATCGCCTGAGGACCGTTTATATGGCTTCCGCCGCCGAGCAGCTGGCACAACACATGAATTTCGGGGCCATCGCCAAGGCCACCGAACTCAAGAAGCGTATCTGGTTCACCCTGGGCGCGCTGGTGATTTATCGGCTCGGCACCTACATCCCGTCGCCGGGCATCGACCCGCAGATTCTCGAGCAGATCTTCCAGCAGCACTCGGGCGGCATCCTCGGCATTTTCGACATGTTCGCCGGGGGCGCCCTCGGCCGCATGACGATCTTCGCCCTCAACATCATGCCCTACATCTCGGCGTCCATCATCATGCAGCTGCTGACGGCCGTCTCGCCGCAGCTCGAGGCGCTGAAGAAGGAGGGCGAGGCCGGCCGCAAGAAGATCAACCAGTACACCCGCTACGGCACGGTGTTGCTCGCCTCGTTTCAGGCGTACGGCCTGGCGGTCGGCCTGGAATCGACCACGGGGCCAGGGGGCTCGGCGGTCATCGACCCCGGCCCCTTTTTCCGGCTGACGATGGTGATCACGCTGACCGGCGGCACCATCTTCCTCATGTGGCTGGGCGAGCAGATTACCCAGCGCGGCGTGGGCAACGGCATCTCGCTGATCATCTTCTCGGGCATCGTCGCCAATCTTCCCTCGGCGCTGGCCGGCACGCTGGAACTGGGCCGGACGGGCGCTCTGTCGGCCGGTTTAATCATCATCCTGCTGATCATGTCGGTCGCCGTGATCGGCTTCATCGTCTTCATGGAGCGGGCGCAGCGCCGGGTGGTGGTGCAATATCCAAAGCGCCAGGTCGGCAGCAAGATGTTCGGCGGCGAGAGCACCCACCTGCCGCTGAAGATCAACGCCGCCGGCGTGATCCCGCCGATCTTCGCGAGCTCGCTCTTGCTGATGCCGTTGACGGCGGCGGGCTTTTCGGGCAGCGGCGGGCCCGAGTGGCTGACGATGGTTACCGCTTACCTGGGGCGCGGCCAGCCCGTGTTCCTGATCATCTACATCTCGCTGATCGTGTTCTTCGCGTTCTTCTACACTTCGATCGTGTTCAATCCCGTGGATACGGCCGACAACCTGAAGAAGCACGGCGGCTTCATCCCCGGTATTCGCCCCGGCAAGAACACGGCAGAATATCTCAACTTCATTCTGACGCGCCTGACCACCGTCGGCGCGGCATACCTCGCCTTGGTTTGCCTGCTGCCGGAAATCCTCATTTCACAATATGCGGTGCCCTTCTACTTCGGCGGCACCAGCCTCTTGATCGTGGTCTCCGTGACGATGGACACGGTGGGGCAAATCCATTCGCACCTGCTGGCCCATCAGTACGAAGGCTTGATCAAGAAAGCGAAACTGAAGGGGAGGCGCGGGTGAACATCATTCTGTTGGGCCCGCCGGGCGCCGGCAAGGGTACGCAGGCCAAGCGCATCGAGCAGACGCACGGTCTGGTGCAGCTCTCTACGGGCGACATGCTGCGCGCCACCGTGGCCTCCGGCGGTGAGCTGGGGCGCCAGGCGAAAGAGATCATGGACGCCGGCCAGCTGATGCCGGACGACCTGATGGTGGCCATGATTTCCGAGCGTATCGATCAGCCGGACTGCGCCAACGGCTTCATCCTGGACGGCTTTCCGCGGACCAGTGCCCAGGCCGAAGCGCTGGATGCAATGCTGGGCGAGAAGGGCCTCAAGCTCGATTCGGTGATCGAGATCAAAGTGGATGAAGAAGCGCTGGTGGGACGCATCACCGGCCGCTTCACCTGCGCCAGCTGCGGCGCGGGCTATCACGACACCTTTCAGCGCCCCGAGGTCGAAGGCGTGTGCGACCGCTGCGGTGCGAGTGAATTCGTGCGCCGAGACGACGACAACGAAGAAACCGTGCGCAGCCGCCTCGACGCCTACCGGTCGCAGACCGTCCCGATCCTGCCCTATTACGCCGAGCGTGGGGTGCTTCAGGGGGTCGACGGCATGGCCGAAATCGACGCGGTGACACGGCAGATCGAGGAGGCGCTGAAGGCACGATGAGAGCCGTTGACTCGAAGGGGCGCAGCCCTATAATCGCGCGACCCCGGCGCGCCCGCGACCGGTCGGTTTCGTGTGTCCAGACAATGTAATCGGACGAGGTTGAAGGGGACCGCCACGTGGCACGTATTGCTGGCGTCAACATTCCGACACAAAAACGCGTCGAGATCGCCTTGACCTATATCCACGGGATCGGCCGCAACAAGGCGAAGGAGATCTGCCACAATGTGGGCATCCCCTTCGAGCGGCGGGTGAACGAGCTGACCGACGACGAAGTGGTTCGCATTCGCGAGTGTATCGACCACAGCTACATGGTCGAGGGCGACCTGCGGCGCGAAGTGTCGATGAACGTTAAACGGCTGATGGATCTGGGCTGCTACCGGGGCATGCGCCATCGCAAAGGCCTGCCGGTGCGCGGTCAGCGCACCCATACCAACGCCCGGACCCGCAAGGGGCCTGCCCGGCCGATCGCGGGCAAGAAAAGGGCCTGAGCGGGCCTAAGCAGGAGCACACACGCGCATGGCCAAGCCACAGCCTCGTTTGCGGCGCCGGGAGAAGAAGAACATCACCTCCGGGATCGCCCACGTCAGTGCCACATTCAACAATACCAAGGTCACGATCACCGACGTTCAGGGAAACACCATCTCCTGGTCGTCGGCGGGCAGCCAGGGCTTCAAGGGCTCGCGCAAATCCACGCCCTATGCCGCGCAGCTCGCGGCTGAAGATGCCGGGCGCAAGGCTATGGAGCACGGCATGAAGACCTTGGAAGTCAACGTCAAAGGGCCAGGTTCGGGACGTGAATCGGCGCTCAGGGCCTTGCAGGCCGTCGGTTTCACGATCACGGCGATCCGCGACGTCACGCCGATTCCGCATAATGGGTGCCGGCCGCCCAAACGCCGCCGCGTCTGATAGGTCGACGCGCCGGCGCGCCCTTCGCCCGGTGGCGCTTCGATCCAAGGGGAAACGCCCCGAGATTTGCTCCTCGTGTCTTGGCTGATCACGGATCGGTCCAACGCAATCGAAAGCTCCCGCTACGGCGGGGAATGAGCTTGAAAGTCGTGAGGTTACAGTCGTGCTGCAGAGAAATTGGACAGAGTTGATCAAACCCAACAAGCTGGACATCCAGCCGGGCGAAGAATCGCAACGCTATGCCAAGGTGGTGGCCGAGCCGCTGGAACGCGGCTTCGGATTGACGCTGGGCAACGCCCTACGGCGGATCCTGCTGTCGTCGCTCCAGGGCGCCGCAGTCACCAGCATCCAAGTCGATGGGGTCCTGCACGAATTCTCGTCCATCCCGGGCGTGCGTGAGGACGTGACGGACATCGTTCTCAACGTCAAGTCGATCTGGCTGAGGATGCACGGCGACACCGCGAAACGGGTGCGCCTGCGCGCCGACGGGCCCGGCGAGGTGACCGCCGCCCAGATCGAGACGGGCCACGACATCGAGGTCATGAATCCGGATTTGGTGATCTGCACCCTGGACGACGGGGCGCACCTGGACATGGAAATGACCATCGAGAACGGCAAGGGCTATGTGCCGGGGACGCAAAACCGGCCGGAGGATGCTCCGATCGGCCTGATTCCCGTCGATGCGGTCTTTTCGCCGGTCCGCAAGGTGGCCTACAAGGTGGAGAACACCCGTGTCGGACAGGTCATCGACTACGACAAGCTGACCATGGACATCGAGACGAGCGGCGCCGTTACGCCCGAGGATGCGGTGGCGCTGGCCGCGCGGATCCTGCAGGACCAGCTGCAGATGTTCATCAACTTCGAAGAGCCCGAGACGCGGGGCGCCGATGAACAGGCGAGCGAACCGCCGTTCAACCGCAACCTGCTGCGCAAGGTGGACGAACTCGAGCTGTCCGTGCGTTCCGCCAACTGCTTGAAGAACGACAACATCGTTTACATCGGCGACCTGGTCCAGAAGACCGAGGCCGAGATGCTGCGGACCCCGAACTTTGGCCGCAAGTCGTTGAACGAGATCAAAGAAGTCCTGGCGCAGATGGGTCTGCATCTGGGCATGGAGATCCCCACTTGGCCGCCGGAGAACATCGAGGAGCTGGCCAAGCGTCTGGAGGAGCCTTTCTGAGACTTGTGCCGGGCCGCGGATAGCGGCGGTCCGGCCGGCGTATCACGGGGCCATGGATGGCCCCGACCCCGGCGTACACGGCGGCGCTTTGCGACCGGCCGCGGCGACCGGGACCGACCATCGGTCTCGCAAGCGAGGCCCAGCGAAGAGGAGGGCGAACGATGCGACACGGTACGAGCCGGCGCAAGCTGAACCGCAGCAGCACCCACCGCAAGGCGATGTTTGCGAACATGGCGCTGTCCCTGCTGAAGCACGAGCAGATCAAAACCACGCTGCCCAAGGCCAAAGACCTGCGTCGCGTCGTCGATCGCCTGATCACGCTGGGCAAGCGCGGCGATCTCCACGCCCGGCGACAAGCGATGTCGGTCCTGCGCGACCGCAAGATTACGGTCAAGCTGTTCGACGTACTGGCGTCGCGCTACAAGGAGCGGCCGGGCGGTTACACCCGCGTGCTCAAGGCGGGCTTTCGTTACGGC
>JAZFZX010000210.1:0-4826 GCA_036444135.1 Kiloniellales bacterium
CGCGCACATCCGCCAGGCTGGGATTGAGCGCGGGCTCTATGGCCGACACGCGGAAGACGTGCCAGCCGAACGGACTCTCCGCTGGTCCGCCATGACCGCCTTCGGTTGTAGAGAAGACCGCGGCGGCCAATTTGGGAAATTGCAGCGCCATATCATCCTGGCTCACATCCGCGAGCCCGATCGGCGCGCGACCCAGCAGGCTGTCGGCAGCCTCCGCAAAATCCTGGCCCCCGTCCAGGGCCGACTTGAACACCCGCGCTTCCGATTCTGAATCGAAAACGAGCTGTTCGATGCTGCGCCGTTCCGGCTCGGCGAATTCATCGCGGCGCACCTCGAACTCGGCCTCCAGCTCCTCTTCGCTGACGGCGACCTCGTCGAGCAGGTCCTCGGGGCGTAATTCGATCAGGGTTACGGCCCGGTACTCCGGGCTCTCGAAACGGTTGGAGAAGGCTTCGTGGACCTCCTTGAGCTGCGCGGTGTCCGGTTCCGGCAAATCGGCGCCATCGCCGCTCGGCACCAGGATCGTCTCGGCGATCCGCCGTTCCTCGCGATAGGTGTAGAAGGCATCGAGGAAATGGCGGGAAACGGCAACCCCGCCGGTCGCGGCACGTCCCAGCTGCCCGCGCGCGATGTCTTGGCGAAGCTGAGACACGTACTGATCTTCGGAAACACCATTGAGCCGAAGGACCTGCGTGAAGCGGCTGGGGTCGAAGGCGCCGGTCTCGCCTTGGAACGACGGTTCCGCGACGATGCGCCGCTTCACCTGCTCCTCGCTCACCACCAGACCCATCTTGGCGGCTTTCTCGTCCAGCAGCACGCCAATGATCATCTGCCGCAAGACCTGGCCGGGTATCCCCAAGGCGCGGATCTGCTCGCCGTCCAGCTGGCTATTGAAACGTCTCTCCAGACGATTGACCTCGAGCGATAGCTGTCGGCTGAAGGTGCGCTGGTCGATCACGATGTCGCCCACCTCCGCAACGGCCTCGATCTTGCCGCCGCCACGGAAGATGTCGCCGATCCCCCAGACCGCGAAGCTGAGGATCAGGAGGCTGAACATCATGACCATCACGATTTTCGTGACGTTTTTGCGCAGCTGCATCATCATGACAGGCAGAATCCTTCTTGCAGCCGAAGCCGGACCGGAGCGCGGACGCGAACCGCCGGCGCGGGCCGGCGCATTTTAGGTAGCAGACCCAACCCGGGCAACCGGCAATTGGGTCGCGGCGGCGCGTGGGGGTTATGCTCATTGCTCGGCCCTGGCGCTCCGCCGCCATCCCGTGGTAGGTACCGGCCAAGCGTCTCATCGGGGGACCTACCGGCAAGGCACGGCGGTATGCGGCGCAAGCTCATCGCGGGTAATTGGAAGATGAACGGCCTGGTGGAACCAGGCCGGGCCTTGGCCCGTGATCTGGCGGCCAGGATGCGCGAGGCAGACCAGCTCGGCTGCGACCTGCTGATTTGTCCGCCAGCCCATCTGCTGGTTCCGGTCGGCGAGGAGATCGCCGGCAGCGGGATCTCCCTGGGGGCTCAGGACTGCCACGGCGCCGAAAAGGGCGCGCACACGGGCGACGTCAGTGCGGCCATGCTGGCCGATGCCGGCTGCAGCCATGTCATCGTCGGTCACTCGGAACGGCGCAGCGATCACGGAGAGGGCGACCGGGACGTGCTTGCAAAGGCCGAGGCGGCGTTGAGCGCGGGCTTGGTGCCCATCGTTTGTGTCGGAGAAACCGAAGACCAGCGTCTGGCGGGACGGACGCTGACCATCGTCGGTGGTCAGCTAGAGGACTCCTTGCCGACAACGGCCGGAGTCTTCGTCGTGGCCTACGAACCGGTCTGGGCAATCGGGACGGGGCGTACGCCGACCCTGGAGGACGTGGCCAGCGTCCACGGCCACATTCGCGCGCTCCTGAAGGAGCGCCTGGGACCCGAGGCGGGAGCGGCCGTGCGCACGCTTTACGGGGGATCCGTCAAGGCGTCGAATGCAAAGGAATTGCTGGCCGTCGAAGACGTGGACGGAGCCCTGGTCGGCGGTGCCAGCCTGGACGCGGCGGAATTTTGGGCCATCGGGGTCAGTTGCCCCTAGCCATAGGCCGGTGAAGCGATTAAATAGCCACCCAGCCGGCCCGATTATCCGACCGCGGCGGATGCGCGGTGCAAGACTCCGATAGACCGCCGGCAAAGCCGGTAAGCGGCCGAACCCGGAACGACAGACCGAGATGAACAACGTACTGCTGGTAATCCATCTGCTTATCGCCATCACCATGATTGGCGTTGTCCTGCTCCAGCGCAGCGAGGGCGGCGGCCTCGGCATTGGCGGCGGTGGCGGTGGTGGTGGCGGCATGGGTGGTTTCCTCACCGGGCGCGGGACCGCCAATCTCTTGACCCGCACCACAGCCATTCTCGCCGCGGCCTTCATGGTGACCAGCGTTACGCTGACGATATTGGCCGGCGGCAGCAGCGAGCGCCGCTCCATCATCGAAGACCTGCCAGTCAGCGCGCCGCTCGAGCAGCCGCAAGGACCGAGCGTTCCGGTCGAGTGATGTGGGCTCCGTACCGGCAGACGGCGCCAGGGATCTGCAAGAAGATTATTGGCCGGCATAGTGTGGAGAGGGGGCTTGCTCCATGCTGCGGATCGGTCAATAGTATCCGTCCATGACGCGATTCATATTTATTACCGGCGGCGTCGTTTCATCTCTCGGAAAAGGTCTCACCTCCGCATCCCTCGCGGCCCTCCTCCAGGCGCGCGGATTCAAGGTGCGGCTGCGTAAGCTGGATCCCTACCTCAACGTCGATCCGGGCACCATGAGCCCCTACCAGCACGGCGAGGTCTACGTCACCGACGACGGCGCGGAGACCGACCTGGACCTGGGTCATTACGAGCGCTACACGGGTGTTGCCGGCCGCAAGAGCGACAACGTCACGACCGGGCAGATCTACTCCAAGGTCATCGCACGCGAACGGCGCGGCGATTATCTGGGCGCGACGGTCCAGGTCATCCCCCACGTCACCGATGCCATCAAAGAGTTTATCACCGCCGACCTGAGCGGCGAGGATTTCATCGTCTGCGAGATCGGCGGGACCGTCGGCGACATCGAAAGCCTGCCGTTTCTGGAGGCGATCCGCCAGCTGGGCAACGAAAAGGGGCGCGAAGGCAGCCTGTTCGTGCACCTGACGCTGGTTCCCTACATTGCTTCGGCCGGCGAGCTCAAGACCAAGCCGACCCAGCATTCGGTTAAGGAGCTTCAGGGCCTGGGGATCCAACCCGATATCCTGGTCTGCCGTTCGGAGCATCCGATCCCGCTCGATGCGCGGCGCAAGATCGCGCTGTTCTGCAACGTGCCGGAGCGGGCGGTGATCCGGGCGCTCGACGTGGACACCATCTATGCCGTGCCGCGCGCCTACCATGAAGAAGGCCTGGACAGCGAGGTCTGCCGGCACTTCGGAATCGAGACCGAGCCGCTGGACCTGAGCATGTGGGACCGGGTGGTCGAGCGCATCCGCCACCCCGACGGCGAAGTCACGATCGGCGTCGTCGGCAAGTACACCTCGCTGATCGATTCCTATAAATCGCTGGCCGAGGCCCTGGCCCACGGCGGTGTCGCCAACAATGTGCGGGTCAACGTCAACTGGCTGGATTCCGAGATCTTCGAATCCCAGGGCGCGATCCAACATCTGGAAAACGTGCACGGCATTCTGGTCCCCGGCGGTTTCGGCGAACGCGGTGCCGAGGGCAAGATCGCGGCGGCCTGCTTCGCACGCGAACGATCGGTGCCCTATTTCGGCATCTGCTTCGGCATGCAGATGGCGGTGATCGAGGCGGCCCGCCACCTGGCTGGATTGCCGGGCGCCGGTTCGACGGAATTCGGTCCCTGTGAGGACTCGATCGTCGGCCTGCTCACCGAATGGACCCACGGCAAACAGGTCGAGCGCCGCAACATGGATAGCGAACTGGGCGGCACCATGCGCTTGGGCGCCTACCCATGCACGCTCTTGCCAGAGACCAAGGTGCGAAATATCTATGGCATTGAAAAAATCAGCGAGCGCCACCGGCACCGTTACGAGGTGAACATCAACTACCGGCAGAAACTGGAGGACGTGGGGTTGCGCTTTTCCGGCCTGTCACCCGACGGCGAGTTGCCCGAGATCGTGGAGGCGGAAGACCACCCCTGGTTCATCGGCGTCCAGTTCCATCCGGAGCTCAAGTCGAAACCCTACGACCCGCATCCCCTGTTCATCTCGTTCATCGAAGCCGCGGTTGCCCAGTCGCGGCTCATGTAGCCGGCGGCGCGCTTTGGAATCCGACCCATGCCCGAGACCCGACAGGTTCAGATCGGCAATGTGACCCTTGGCAACGACCGGCCGTTCGCGCTGATCGCGGGGCCCTGTCAGATCGAGAGCCGGGATCACGCCCTGGATATGGCCGGCGCGCTCAAGGAGATGACCGACGAGATCGGCATCGGCCTGATTTACAAGAGCTCCTACGACAAGGCGAACCGGACCAGCCTCGCGGGCCAGCGCGGGATCGGGCTGGAGGAGGGCATCGAAATCCTGGCCGCGGTCCGCGAGGCGGTGGGCTGCCCGGTGCTGACCGACGTGCACGAGCCGCAGCACTGCGCAGGCGTTGCCGAAAAGGTGGACGTGTTGCAGATTCCGGCCTTCCTTTGCCGGCAGACCGATCTGCTGGTGGCGGCGGCCGAGACCGGCCGGACGATCAACGTGAAGAAGGGCCAGTTCCTCGCCCCATGGGACATGAAGAACGTGGTGCAAAAGATCACCGCCTCGGGCAACGAGCAGGTGCTGGTGACCGAGCGGGGTGCCTCGTTCGG
>JAZFZX010000211.1:0-11757 GCA_036444135.1 Kiloniellales bacterium
CTCTACAACAACGTGTTTCAGGTCGAGCACCGGACCTGCTACATCGGGCCGTTTCCCGGCAAATAGCCGTCCGGTTCGCTTGAGATCCTTTCATACCTTCTGTAGAGCGCGCCGATCCTAGGCGAACCAAAAGCAGCCGCCAATCAGGCGCCTCTAGTCCGCCGCGGCTTAGTTCGCCGCGCCTCTAGTCCGCCGCGCCGTGCGCGCCCAGCGCCGCCAGGACCTTGCCCTGGAAGGCGTGGACCGCGTGTTCGCTCAGGCTCGGGTTTTGCTCGTCGACGATGAAGCGGCCCTGGCCATAGCCCCGGCTGTGCAGGCCCCGCTGGACGCTTTCGACGATCGGAATGTCCTCCAGGCGCACCTCGTCGACGAAGGCGATGATCTCGCGCTCGATGGCGGTCGGCGCCGCCTCGGGCAGGTACCATTCGATGAGCTGCAGGGTGCGTTCGGGTGCCAGCGGCAGGTTGTGCAAAACCGTGAGCCGGCCCCCCGGATAGAACTCGAAGCAAACGTTCGGCCACAGGTACCAGCCGCCGAATTCATGGCCGCGCGGCCCGCTGTCGGCCTCGTATTCGTAACCCTGTCCGTCGCCGGCGTCCCGGCTGGTGTGCTGATGGTAGAAGGGGTGCACCTCGATCCGGTAGCTGTCCATGTCGAAGGCGGTGGTTGCCAGGCTCTTGTGGGCGATCGGGCAGTGGTAGCACTCGGAATAGTTCTCGATGATGTTCTTCCAGTTGGCCTTGACGTCGATCTCCTTGCGGTAGGCGAGCGTCAAATTCTCCGGCGCGGCCCAGAACGAGCGAAACGCCTGCTCGAACCGCCCGCTTTGCTCGGCCAGCGGCGGGGCTTCGGGGTCGAGGTTGAAGTAGAGGAATCCGCAGAGCGCCTCGACGCGCACCGGCTTGAGGCAGACCT
Source organism: Kiloniellales bacterium (assembly GCA_036444135.1). Lineage (GTDB taxonomy): Bacteria > Pseudomonadota > Alphaproteobacteria > Kiloniellales > JAKSDN01 > JAZFZX01. The sequence continues at coordinate 916 of JAZFZX010000211.1, forward strand.
TGGCTTTGTCGAAGTCGTGTACGCGCTCGCTGCCCCGGGCGGTGCGCAGCGCCCCGCTCAGGTCATAGGCCCAGGCGTGATACGGGCAGGTGATGATCTTCTCGAGGTGACCTTCACCTTCGAGCAGCCGGTGGCCACGGTGCTGGCAGACGTTGTAGAAGCCGCGCAATTCGCCCGCCGCGTCGCGCAGCAGGATCACGCTCTCGTCGCCGATCTCGCGCACGGCATAATCGCCCGGTTCGGGCAGTTGGCTCACGTGGCCGGCGTATTGCCAGCTGCGGTGGAAGATGGCCGCCGTCTCGTCCGCGAAGATACCGGGATCGTAATAGAAGCGGCCGGGAAGCGTGTGCGAACGGGCCGGGTCGTCGTGGAAGCCGTCCAGCGCCCAATCGGCGGTCTCGACCGCAGCCATGCTGGCTCTCCTGCCCTTGGGCGAACCCCGTTCACGAGGCCGCCAAGTCTGGAAAATAGCACAAAAACGGGGCCGCGGAAGGGCTGCCGGATGGTGCCCTTAGGCACAGTTCCAGGCCGCCGGGCGGGCTGATAATCTGGCTCCGACGTTCAGTGATGCAGGCCGCCCGGGGCGTGACGCTTTCGGGAAGGTGGGAGAGCGCCATGCCACAGAGCCAACCGATCGTGATCGGCATCGATGCCGGGGGCACCATGACGGACACCATCCTGGTGGACCAGCAGGGCGGTTATACCATCGGCAAGGCCGCGACCACGCCACACGACGAATCCCTCGGCTTCATCGAATCCGCGGACGAAGCCGCCGAGACCTGGGGTCTCACGCTCGACCAGATGTTTCCGGAGCTGGCCGTGGTGCTCTATTCGGGGACCGGCATGCTCAACACCCTGCTGTCGCGCACGGGCCGCACACTGGGCCTGATCACCACGCGGGGGATGGAGGACATGGTCCTGATGGGCCGTGGGCTGCAGGCCTGGGCCAGCTATTCCTACGCCGACCGGTTGCACGCCGTCACCCATCAGCATCCGGAACCCCTAGTGCCGCGCGAGCGCGTGTTCGGCGTCACCGAGCGGGTCGACCAGTTCGGCAAGGTGGTGATCCCGGTTTACGAACACGAGGCCGAGCAGGCGGCGCACGGGCTGATCGCGCAGGGGGTCGATGCGGTTTGCATCTGCACCCTCTTCTCGCACGTCAACCCGGCCCACGAACAGCAGATCGGTGCCATCGTGACGCGCGTGGCCGCTGAACAGGGCGTCGAGCTGCCGATCTATCACAGCCACGAGATCCGTCCAGTGATCCGCGAGCAGTCGCGGCTCAACAGCGTCCTGATCGAAGCCTACGCCTGCGCCAAGGGCCGCCAGCAGCTGGTCGGGATCGAGGACGCGGTCAAGGGCCACGGCTTCCGCTACGGCGTGCAGACCATGCTCTCGTACGGCGGGCTGGCCAGCGTCCACTACCCGCGGCTTCACGAGACCATGATTTCGGGGCCCATCGGGGGCATCCTCGGCGCCAAGCACGTCGGCGACACCATCGGCACCGACAGCATCATCGTCTCCGACATGGGCGGCACCAGCTTCGACATGGGGGTCATCACCCACGGCCAGGTGCGCATCGAGAACGAGCCGATCATGGACCGCTTCAAGCTGAACGTGCCGACCATCGCCATGGACACGATCGGCGCCGGGGCCGGCATGATCGTCAAGGTGGACCCGGTGACCCACAAGGTGAGCCTGGGCCCCGAGAGCGCCGGCGCGGACCCGGGACCGGTCTGTTTCGACCGTGGCAACCTGGAGCCCACGGTGTGCGACTGCGACGCCATCCTGGGCCGGCTCAACCCGGACTACTTCCTCGGCGGCAAGGTCAAGCTCAACGTGGACAAGGCCAAGGCCATGTTCCAGCAAAAGGTGGCCGAGGCGCTGGGCGTCGATCTCTACGATGCCGCCGAGGGCATGGTGAATATGCTGGACACCGAGGCGAACAGCGCGCTGAGGCGCATCATCTCCTCCCAGGGCGTGCACCCTTCGGAGTTCACGCTGTTGTCCTATGGCGGCTCGGGGCCGCTCCATCTCGCCGGCTACAGCCGCGGGATCGGCTTCAAGGACATCCTGACCTTCCAGTTCGCCGCGGCCTTCTCCGCGTTCGGCTGCACGACGGCCGATTATCTGCGGCGCCACAGCCGGTCGGTGCATTTCGACGTGCCGACGGGGGCGGACGAGGCCGCGCTCGCCGAGGTAGGCCACAAGATCAATGCGGTCTGGAGGGAGCTGACCCAGAACGCGGTCGGCGAGATGGAGGCCGATGGCCATGCGCCGGCGAGCGTCGAGTGCCTGCCCTTGCTGATGATGCGCTACACCGGCCAGCTCGAGGACGTCGAGGTCCGGTCGCCGGTGGTCGAGGTCACGGGGCCGGAGGACATGCGCAAGGTCTTGGCGGCCTTCGAGGACATCTACACCAAGGTGAACCACCGGGTTTCGCGCTACGGCGACATCGGGGTCAGCATCATGGAGCTGGGCCTGATCGCCCGCACCGACAAGGTCAAGCCCCGGCTTATCAGGCGGCCGCTCGGGCGGGCGATCCCCGATGAAGGCGCCAACCGTGGCCGGCGCGCGTTCTATCACCAAGGGCAGTGGCACGAGGCACAGCTCTGGGAGATGGATCTGCTGCTGCCGGGCAACGAGGTCACGGGTCCCGCCATCGTCGAGCACCCGGCGACCACGCTGGTGATTCCGCCGGGCGACCGGGTCTGGGTCGACGAGTGGACCATCCTTCATTACCAGCACGCTTGAGAAAAGGGAGCCGCGCCATGTCGGAACAGCTGGTCGCGACCATCGATAAACCGGCGGCGGAGCCCGTGCCGAACCTCAAGGAGCGGCTGGAAGAGAGCGATCGGTTGCTTGCCGAGAGCGGCTGTTATGCTGGCGTCACCGAGTTGGCGCTACGCCAGCAGGACCCGCTCAAATACGAGACGCTGCACATCAAGCTGCGCTCCTCCTGCGTCGCGGCGCGCGAGATGGCGCGGCGCATCTCTGCCTCGCCCGGCGTACGCGAGGTGGGCGAGATGGTGGTCGCGCTCTATACGCCCGAGGGTGACGCCGTGGCGCTGTCCAACGGCATCATGGTGCACGTGCACACCACCAGCCGCTTCATCAAGTGGATGATCCGCAAGGACTACGAGGACGACCCGGGTATCCGCGACGGCGACATCTTCGCCAACAACGACGCCTTCATCGGCACGGTGCAGTGCCCCGACGTGATGGACGTGATCCCGATCTTCCATGATGGCGAGATGGTCGGCTGGGTCGGCGCCGTGTGCCACGAGCTGGAGGTCGGCGGCATCACGCCCGGCGGCGACGTGGCCCTGGCCCAGGAGCGCTATACCGAGGGCCTGTTCGTCACCGCCGAGAAGGTCGGCCAGAACGACGACCTGCGGCGCGACTACCTGATCCGGCTCGAGCGCAACCTGCGCATGCCGATCTATTGGATTCTCGACGAGAAGGCCAAGGTCGCCGCCTGCATCGAGATCCGCGAGCAGATCAAGGAGCTGATCGACCATCTGGGCCTCGACTACTACAAACAGGCCTGCAAGGAGTTCATCGAAGAAGGCCGCCGCGCCCAGCTCGCCCGTACCCGCCAGCTCACCGTGCCCGGCGTCTATCGCGGCCACACCTTCTACGGCCACGTTACCCGCGGCAAGCCCGGCTTCCAGCTGCTGGGCGATCCCGACTGGCTCTATGCCATACCGATCGAGATGACGATCGATGAGACCGGCCACATGTTCATGGACTTCGACGGCACCCAGTCTTGGGGCTATCACTCCATGAACTGCACGCCGGCGGGCATGGATGGCGGCATGTTCGTCACCCTGACCCAACACATGAACTTCGAGGGCCGGGTGAACGATGGCGCCTGGTTGGCGACCAGCCTCAACCTGCCGGAGGGAACCTGGACCAATCCGGACACCGAACGCTGCGCCACGGCCACATCCTGGGCGCTGCTGCTGCCGGCCTTCGGCTGCTTCCAGCGGCTGCTCAGCCGGGGCTTCCTGGCCCGCGGCTTCAAGGAGGAGGTGTTCGTCGGCCAGGTCAACAGCCCGATGATCGAGATGGGCGGCGACAGCCAGTACGGCACGCGCTTCGGCATGGCGCTTTTCGAGTGCGCCGCCGGCGGCAGCGGCGCGCTCGCGATCAAGGACGGCCTCGACACGGCCTATGTGGGCTGGAACCCGGAATCCGATATGGGCAATTTGGAGATCTGGGAACAGAGCATGCCGATGATCTATCTGGGCCGCGCCATCACGCCGGATTCCGGCGGTGCGGGGAAGTACCGCGGCGGCGTCGGCTTTACCTCGGTCTGGCTGATCCACAACACCTCGGAACTGACCGTCGTTACCTCGGAGCATTCGGCGCGGGTGTACGACAACGCCGGCATGTGCGGTGGCTACCCGGCGCCGACGGCCTATCTGCATCACGCGGTGCGCGACAGCGACGTGCGGGCGCGGATTGCCGACCGCCTGCCGCTGCCGCACGCGCTCGGCAACGATCCGCACAACACGAACCTGCGAAAGCTGGTGGACGGCGAACACGAGATCGTCGAAGGGCCGTTCATCTCGCGGCCGCTCAAGCAGGACGACCTGTTTGCGCACTCCTACAACGGCGGTGGGGGCTATGGCGATGCGATCGAGCGCGAGCCGGCCCGCGCGGCGGCCGACGTCAACAACGGCTACGTGACGCGGGAAGCCGCAGAGCGCGCGTTCGCCGTGGTCCTGCAGGAGAACGCCGAAACGTGCCGCTTCGAGGTCGACGAGGCGAAGACCGAGGCGCGGCGGGCCGACGTGCGCCGTGCGCGGCTGAGCGAGGCCAAGCCGGTCTCCGACTGGCTGGCCGGTCAGCGCCGGCGCGTGCTCGACAAGGATTTCACCTACGAGGTCGCCGTCATGTACCGCGGCGGCATGAAGCTGTCCGAGCGCTTCGCGCGCGAGTTCCGTGAATTCTGGGACCTGCCGGACGATTACAGCCTTTGACAGGCCGGTCGGCTAGAGATCCGACCCGGGAGGACGACCATGACCAGCTATCCCAAGGACACCATCGCCGATCTGATAGACGGCCAACTGCCGTGGAACCAGACCAAGGCGATCATGAGCGCCTACAAGGACGACGACCGCTTTTTCAAGGTCCTGGAAATCCTGCAAGAACGCGTGGCCTGGCCGGAAAAGATCCTGCTGCCGATCGGCGAGCACCTATCGATCGTGCAGAAAGACGGCGCGCGCGTCGTCAAGTGCGACTGTGGCCACGAGTTCGGCGATTACCGCCGGAACTGGAAACTGGGCGCCATGATCCGTGTCCGCGACAGCCAGGAGGCCATCGAGGAGATCTATCCGACCCGCGATGCCTGCCATCCCGAGTGGATGGAGCTTCGCGAGTTCATCTGCCCGGGCTGCGCCGCGCTGCTCGAGACCGAGGCCTGCCCGCCGGGCTATCCGATCGTGTTCGATTTCCTGCCGGACCTCGATACCTTCTACCGCGATTGGCTCGGCACGCCGCTTCCGGAGGAACCGCCGTCACAGAGCGGCGATTAGAGCGGCGGAATCATCGCTTGCACGCGCCGCCGCCGGCTGGTTTACGAAGCGTTGATCCAAGGACGCGCCTCGCCGGGGGATTTTCAACCCGGGACGGACGCCTCGAAGCTCTACTACAAGGGCGCGGCCAGCTATCATCTGGCTGAATACCGTGACGTTCTTCGGTTCTGAGCATCGCGCGGCACCGGGCCGCGGTCGGAGGCGGGCATATGACCGACGAAACTTTCGATTACATCATCGTTGGCGCGGGGTCCGCCGGCTGCGTGCTGGCCAGCCGCCTGTCGGAAGACCGCGATGTCTCGGTGCTGGTTCTCGAGGCGGGACCGACGGACCGGAGAAGCCTGTTCGTGCTTCCCATGCCGGCGGCGATGGGCCTGGCCATGGTCAGCAAGCGCTATGCCTGTTTCTTCGAGACCGAGCCGGAACCCTACCTCGACAACCGCCGGATTCGCTATCCGCGCGGCCGGGTCGTCGGCGGCTCGTCGTCGATCAACGGCATGGTCTATCTGCGGGGCAATCCCCTCGATTACGACGGCTGGGCACAGCTTGGTCTGCGCAACTGGTCCTACGCGCATTGTCTGCCGTACTTCAGGCGCCTGGAGACGAACGACCGCGGCGGCGACGATTTCCGCGGCGCGGACGGCCCGATCCACGTGACCACCGGGCCGGGCCGCCATCCTCTCTTTGAAGCCTATCTGGAGGCCGGCCAGCAGGCGGGCCACGCCTGGACCGAGGACGTCAACGGCTATCGTCAGGAAGGCGTTTTCCACATGCAGCGGTCGGTCAGGGACGGCGTGCGGTGCAGCGCGTCCGCCGCCTATCTGAGGCCGGCGCTCACGCGGCCCAACCTGCACCTGGAGACAGGCGCCCTGGTCTCGCGGGTCTTGACGGAGAAGGGCCGTGCCGTAGGCGTCGCCTACCGCCGCGGCGGCCGGGCCGAAATTGCCCGCGCCGCGCGGGAGGTGATCCTCTGTGGCGGCGCCTTCAACTCGCCTCAGGTGCTCATGGTGTCGGGAATCGGGCCGGCCGACCACTTGCGCGACCAGGGCATCGACGTGGTGGCCGATGTGCCGGGCGTCGGCGGCAATCTGCAGGACCACCTGGATTTCTTCATCCAGCACGAATGCCGGGAGGCAATCTCGTATTCCGCATCGGCGACGCCCCTGGGAAAGCTCAAGGTCGGGCTGCAATGGCTCACCTCGAAGTCGGGCCTGGGCGCCACGAACGTGTGGGAGGCGGGCAGCTTCTTCCGCAGCCATCCGGGCGTCGCGTTCCCCAACCTGCAGCATCATTTCGCGCCGGTGATGTTCGACGCCACCGGCGAGGTCGATACCTCGCGCCATGGCTTTCAGGCACACCTGAGCCAGATGCGCCCTTCCAGCCGCGGTACCTTGCGCCTGCGTTCCGGCGATCCGCGCGATCCGCCGGTGCTCCGCTTCAACCACCTGCGTGAGGAGGCCGACCGTCAGGAAATCCGCGACGGGGTGCGCCTGACCCGCGATCTGTTCGCCCAGCCGGCTTTCGACCGCTTGCGCGGGCGCGAGCTGTTGCCCGGCCCGGATGTCCGCACGGATGCCGAGATCGATGCTTACGCCCGAGCCACGGCGGAGACCTCCCATCATCCGTCCGGCACCTGCAAGATGGGCACGGACGAAACGGCCGTCGTGGATGAGAAGGCGAGGGTATGCGGGGTCGAGGGCCTCCGGGTCGTCGATGCCTCGATCATGCCGAACATCGTGACGGCCAATCTCAACGTGCCGACGTTGATGCTGGCCGAGAAGGCGGCGGACATCATCAAAGGGCAGGCCCCCTTGCTGCCGGCGGATGTCGCCTATTTCGGTGCCGACGACGGCGCAGCGGGCCGGGGTTGAGCCGCAGGAGCGGCCTCGACGGTCGGGCCTTTGCCCGAGAGACCGCCTGGCGCGTTGGAATCGCCGCGCGCAGGAAGCGGATAGCGCCCATCACGCAAGCCGGCTAATCCAGGTGGCATGACCGCACCGGGAGGCCGCCATGAAAGACGTGATCGTGACGCCCGCGTTCTCGCATTTTCCAGGCGACTGGCACCTTTCGCCCGGGCTGGATACGGGTGATTTCGTGTTCTTCTCGGGCGTGACGGGGACCGGTCCCGATCTCACCCTCGCCGACGATCCGGAAACCCAGTTCCGAGACACCTTCAGGTTTCTTCAGGCCAACCTGGAACAGGCCAGCCTCGGCTTCGGCGATGTGGTCGAGATGACCACCTATCACGTCGGCCTGCGCCAACATTTGGAGGCGTTCACCAAGGTCAAGGACGAGTTCATCGGCGAGCCCTATCCCGCGTGGTCGGCAATCGGCGTCTCGGAGCTGATCACCGAGGGAACGCTCATAGAGATTCGCGTGATCGCCAAGCGAAGCTAGCGGGCCGCTCCAGATGAGCCACTCCCAACAGGCGCCTCGAAATATGGCTCCTAACCGATCGCGGAGGTGCAGATAGGCCGTTGCCGTAATGCCGGCGGGTCCATAGCCTAGGCCCATCAGGTGGCCTGGGCTGTGAGGGATGGAATGCGGTTCGGCGGGTTGCGGGCACGACCGGACTTTCTGCCCAGCCTCGGCATCGCCTTGGGCGGGGTCCTTTGGGGGCTATTCTGGCTGCCGATCCGGGCGCTCGGCGAGCGCGGCCTCGAGGGCGCCTGGCCGGGCGCCATCCTCTATGCGGCTTGTCTGGTCGTGCTGCTGCCGGTGCTGCCATTCCGCTGGCGGCACCTCAAGGCCAATTGGCGGCCTTTGCTCTACAGCGGGCTTTTCACCGGCACGGCCTTTGCCTGTTACGCGACCAGCCTGCTGCTGACCGAGGTGGTGCGCACCATCCTGCTGTTCTACCTGACGCCCCTCTGGGGGACCTTGTTTGGGGTGCTCCTCCTGGGCGAGCGTCTGACGGTCATTCGCGTCTCGGCCCTGGCGCTCGGCTTCGCCGGGATGCTGGTGGTCTTCGGGCTCGGCGTCCAGTTCCCCTGGCCGCGCAATCTGGGCGATTGGCTGGCTCTCATCTCCGGAGTGGCCTGGGCCTACGGGTCCCTGCGCCTCTACAAGATGGGCTCGGGTGCGACCCTGGAGCAGATCCTCTCTTTTGTCGTGGGCGGTCTGTTCGTCATCATCATCGGTCTGGCCTTCGGCGGCGCGGTCTTCGGCAGCGCGCCGGCGCGGGAGACCCTCCTGGCAGCCGCACCGTTTGGTCTGCTGTCGGCGCTTTATGTGCTGCCGATGCTCGTTCTGACCATTTGGCCGGCGAGTCTCCTCAGTCCGGGGCGCATTGGCATTTTGCTGATGGGCGAGATCGTCGTCGGTGTCGGCTCGGCTGCTTTTCTGGCCGGCGAACCGTTTGGTCTACGTGAGATCTTGGGCACGCTCCTGATCGTTTCCGCCGGCGCCGTGGAGGTCTTCGGTCGCCGCCGGGCCGCGCCGGGTACGGGCAAGCCATAGGCGCTGTCCTACGGCACCCTTATCGGTTCACCGCCCGAACGGGCGCTCACTGGGCGGTGTAGCCGCCGTCGATGACCAGCTCGCTGCCGGTCACGAAGCGCGATTCGTCCGAGGCCAGATAGAGCACGCCGTGGGCGATGTCCTCCGGCACCCCGAGGCGGCCGATGGGGTGGCGTTCGAGGGCCTTGCGGCGTTCGTCCTCCAGGGTGCCGAGCGCGTCCAGATAGGCCTCCGTCTGCGGCGTCCAGACGTAGCCGGGGTGAATGGAATTGACGCGGATGTCATAGCCGGCCCTGGCGCAATGCAGCGCGGCCGCCTTGGTGAAGGTCCGCACCCCGCCCTTGCTGGCGCAATAGGCGGCCAGATCGGCCTCGCCGATGATGCCGTCGATCGACGAAAGGTTGACGATCGATCCGCCACCGCCGTCCTTCATGGCCTTGATGCCGTGCTGGGTGCCGAGGAAGACGCCGTCGAGGTTGATGGCCATCAGCCAGCGCCATTGCTCCAGGGTGGTGTCTTCGACGCTGGCCGCGATCGCCACGCCGGCGTTGTTTACCAGAACGTCCAGCTTCGCGAAGCGCTCCAGAGTCTCGCCGAGCGCCCGTTCCCAGTCTTCGGGTTGGGCCACGTCGTGCGCGACGAAGTGGCCCTCGGCTCCGTCCCGGCTCAGCGCCTCGACGACGGTCCGACCGCCGGCCTCGTCGATGTCCGTGACGACGACCTTGGCGCCCTCGCGGGCGAGCAGCCGTGCCGTGGCCTCTCCCAGACCCTTGGCCGCGCCCGTCACCAGCGCGACTTTTCCATCGACGCGCCCCATGGCCGCCTCCTTTGCGCCGCTTGTCCGCCCGACGGCCGCGCCGCCGTCCGAACAGGCACCCTAGGGCCGGCCGGCGCAGGGAACAACGGTGCCCCGGGTCACCCGCTGCGCGGATGGCGTGGTCGGCGAGCGGCCGCTAGCGTCCGGTGACGCTGTTGATGTACAGCAGGAAAAGCTCGCGCTCGGTGGTAATGTCCAATTTGTAATAGATGCGCCTGCGGTGATTTTTCACGGTGCCGCGGCTCAGTCCCAGTTTTCCGGCGATCGAGACCGTCGGATAACCGTCCAAAACGAGGCGCACGATATCGCGTTCGCGCGGCGTCAGGACACGATCGAACCAATCCGGTTCCACGCGGTCGCCCGGATCGTCCGGCGGCTCCGCCAGCTGCTCCATGGTCCAGAGGTAGCCCGCGGGCGCAAGGCGGAAATTCTTATCTAGCTTTTCCCGGTGCAGCACGCGATTGCCCGCCAGCATGATGTGATCGGGGCCGGGTTTCGAGGTGCGGGACAGGGCCTCGCCGACGGCCGCCGGCGCTTTCACCTCGAAGTCCCGCCACGCGGCGTTGGAGAAGACCCGGTTTCCGGACGCCTCGGTGACCAGCATGGGGCGCATCGCCGGCAGGGGAAAGGCCATGGGCGGCGCCTCCGCGTTGCCGCCCAGCAACACGCTGACGTGGGCTTCGTGGAGCCCCGCCACGATCGGGTAGGCGCGGTGCAGCAGCTGCCGCTCCCGCGCGGAGAAGCGCCCCTTGGAGCGTTCGAGGAACAAGGCGATGCTGGCGCCGCCGAGGGGCGGCAGGAATACGCCCACCTCGTCGCTGATCCGCGAGCGTGCCAGGAATTCCCGCACGTAACGCCCGCGCGCAACGTGCGCCGACCAGAGGTCCCGAAGCCAGACGATGCCCGGGCGCTCCTCGCTTCGCCAATAGCGGTAGAAGGGGTCGAAGCGGTAGTAGTCGGCCAGGTACTGGCTCGCCATCTCCTCCGGATAATTGTCCGAATGGACCAGATATTCCGGCTTCG
>JAZFZX010000212.1:0-2988 GCA_036444135.1 Kiloniellales bacterium
AGCGAGATGACCATCGTGCTGCAGTATCAGTTCTGGGGCCTGGACGTGGGCGAGGACGCCTTCGGCGTTACGCTGAGCTTTGCCGACGTGCCGGAGCGCCTGACCGTTCCCTACGCCGCGGTCACCGCGTTCGCCGACCCCTCGGTGCACTTCGGACTGCAGTTCGATTCGAACGATGGCGACGAGGACGAAGAGGCGGTCATCACGCCCATGCAGAGCAACGAACCGCAGGCGCGCCGCGCCGCCGCGTCCCAGGACCAGGAGCCGCCCGCCGAGCCTGCGCCACCGCCCGACAGCAACGATGAGGACGCGCCCGAGCCCGAGCCGGACGAGGAGCCCGCCGCGCCCGCGGAATCCGGCAAGGTCATCACACTCGACTCGTTCCGCAAGAAATAATCCCGCGCATCCTCAACGTCGTGCAGTCACGGCGGGCGCTTGTGGCGCCTGCTGGGGCTTGCCAGACTGCCGCCATGGATGACCCCGACCTGCTCTTCGACGGTCCGTCCGATGCCCCCGTCACCCTGGCCCTGGCGCACGGCGCCGGCGTGCCGATGGATTCGCCGTTCATGGCGGTCATTTCCATGGCGCTGGGCGCGCGGGGCATCCGTGTCGCCCGCTTCGAGTTTCCCTACATGGCCGCGCGGCGCGCCGACGGCAGGAAACGCCCGCCGGACCGGGCGCCGGTCCTGCTCGATTGCTGGCGCCGGACGATCGAGCGGCTGGGCGACCGGCCGCTCGCCATCGGCGGCAAGTCGCTGGGCGGCCGCATGGCGAGCCTGATCGCCGACGAAACGGGGGTGCTGGGCCTGGTCTGCCTGGGCTATCCCTTCCACCCGCCGGGGCGCCCCGAGAAGCTGCGCACCGCGCATCTGGAAGCGTTGCGGACACCCTGCCTGATCGTTCAGGGCGAGCGCGATCCCTTCGGCACCGCCGCCGAGGTCCCCGCCTACCGCGTGGCCCCGTCGATCCGCCTTGTCTGGGCGCCCGACGGCGACCACAGCCTGACGCCGCGCAAGGCCTCGGGCCGCAGCGCCGAGGACAATTGGGCCCTGGCGGCCTCGGCCGTCGCGGATTTTCTGCTCGCCAGGGTGGATCGCCCGTGAGCGCGGCCGATCCCTTTGTCGAGCGGATCGTCGCGTCGTTGTTGCCCCTGGGGCACGTGCAGGCGCGGCGCATGTTCGGCGGCTGGGGCATTTTTCACGAAGCCACGATGTTCGCGATCGTCGCGGGCGGGCGCCTTTACCTGAAGGCCGACGGCGAAACCGAGGCGCGCTTCACGTCCGCCGGCTTGGCGCCCTTCACCTACCTCCGTCAGGGGCGGCTGGTGGCCCTGTCCTATCGCGAAGCGCCGCCGCAAAGCCTCGACGACCCGGCCGTGCTGCGCGACTGGGCGCGCCTGGCGCTGGAGGCCGCGGCGCGGATGCCCCGGCGCAAGGCCCGCCGGCGCCCGTGGCCGAATTCATTGCCATAACTCACCCCTGGTCCCCGCCGGTCCCTTGTCCCCGGGGACCGGCGCGCTACTCTGCCCGCAACGGCACAGCCCGGGAGGAACAGCGCTGTTCGACCTCACGCCACTGGACTACATCGCGCTCGCCATCTTCGCCGTGTGCTGGGTGGGCTACACCTTGGCCGCCGATCACGGCCCCGGGCACGAACGCAGCGTCTCCGCCGTCATGAGCAAATATCGCACCCGCTGGATGCGGCAGATGCTGGTGCGCGAGAATCGCATGATCGACGCCAGCATCAACAGCAGCCTGCAGAACGGCGCGGCTTTCTTTGCGTCCACCTCGATCTTCGCCCTCGGCGGCCTGATCGCGATTCTCGGCGCCAGCGAGCAGGCCATGGCGTTTTTGGAGAAGCTGCCGGTCGTGCAACAGGCTTCGCCGAGCGTCTGGCAACTGAAGGTGCTGATGATGATCGCCATCCTGGCCTACGCCTTCTTCAAGTTCGCCTGGTCGTTCCGGCTCTATAACTACTCCGCCGTGCTGCTGGGCGCGGCGCCCGTCGAGGCCCACGACGATCCCGAGGCCGATGCCATCGCCCGACGGACCGCCCGGATCAGCACCCTGGCGGGGCGTCATTTCAACCGCGGCCTGAGGGGCTATTTCTTCGCCCTCGCGGCGCTCGGCTGGTTCATCCATCCCGGCCTGTTCGTCGCCACCAGCATTCTTGTCGTGCTCGTGATCTACCGGCGGGAGTTTCGCTCGAAATCGCTGCGCCTGCTCAGCGAAGGGTCCTAAGGCCCGGTCCGCCCATTGGCGGCGCCCGGCAGGCTTGGCGGGGCTTTGCGGGCCGCCTAACATGGCCACGAGAAACACAGCCGCCCCGACAGGGGCGTCGATCGGGAGACCCGTTCCATGACCGACCAGCCCGCAACCCGCAGCGAAAGCGATTCCATGGGCGAGATCGAAGTGCCCGCCGATCGCTATTGGGGGGCGCAGACCCAACGCTCGCTTCAGAACTTCAAGATCGGCGGCGAACGCATGCCGCCGGCGCTGGTCGAGGCGCTCGGCGTTCAGAAGCTGGCCGCCGCCCGCACCAACATGGCCATCGGCGTCCTGGACGGCCAGTTGGGCGAGGCGATCTGCGAGGCCGCCGAAGAGGTCGCGGAGGGTAACCTCGTCGATCATTTCCCCCTGGTCGTCTGGCAGACCGGGTCCGGCACGCAAACCAACATGAACGCCAACGAGGTGATCGCCGGGCGGGCCAACGAAATCCTGACCGGCAACCGCGGCGGCAAGTCGCCGGTGCATCCCAACGACCACTGCAACATGGGCCAGTCGTCCAACGATACCTTCCCGACCGTCATGCACATCGCGGCGGTACGGCAGATCGGGGAAGAGACGATCCCGGCGCTGGAGCGCCTGCATCGGGCCCTGGCGAGCAAGGCGGAGGCCTTCGCCCAGATCATCAAGATCGGCCGCACGCACCTGATGGACGCAACGCCGCTCACCATGGGACAGACCTTTTCGGGCTATGCGGCGCAGG
>JAZFZX010000213.1:0-3352 GCA_036444135.1 Kiloniellales bacterium
CCGTTACCGATCCGGCCACCAAGGACGTTTACCTGATCCCCGACCCCGGGACGATTCGCGTGGTGCCCTGGTATCCGGAGCCGACCGCCCAGGTCATCTGCGACCCCTATTACTTCGACGACAGCCCAGTCGCCATCGCCGCGCGCCAGGTGTTGCGGCAGGTCGTCGAACTCTACACCGAACGGGGTTGGAAGGCACTGGTGGCGCCGGAGCTGGAGTTCTATCTGGTCGACGTCAACACCGACCCGGACTACCCGCTGGAGCCGCCGATCGGACGTTCAGGGCGCCGCGAGACCAGCCGCCAGGCCTACGGCGTCGATGCCGTCAACGAATTCGATCCGCTGTTCGAGGAGATCTACGATTTCTGCGAGGCGCAGGAAATCGACATCGATACGTTGATCCACGAGGCGGGCGCCGCCCAGATGGAGTTCAACTTGAACTACGGCCCGGCGCTGCGGCTGGCCGACCAGGCCTTCCTGTTCAAGCGCACGGTCCGCGAGGCCGGCCTGCGCCACAAGCTCTACGCCACCTTCATGGCCAAACCCATGCAGGGCGAGCCCGGCAGCTCCATGCACGTGCATCAAAGCGTGGTGGACATCAAGACCGGCCGTAACCTGTTCGCCCATAAGAACGGTAAGGACACCAAGCTGTTCCACGCACATATCGCCGGCCTGCAGAAGTACCTGCCCGCCATGATGCCGTTGCTGGCGCCCAACGTGAACAGCTACCGCCGTCTGATCCCCTTCTCCGATGCGCCGATCAACACCCATTGGGGCTACGACAACCGGACGGTCGGATTCCGCGTGCCGCATTCCGAACCGGCGGCCCGGCGCGTCGAGAACCGCATCGCCGGCGCGGACGCGAACCCCTACCTGGCGCTCGCCGCCTCGCTCGCCTGCGGCTACCTCGGCATGACCGAGGAGCTCTCGCCGCGCGCGCCGGTGAAAGGCAGCGCCTATCGCCTGGCACACACCCTGCCGCGCACGCTTTACGATTCGCTGGAGCGGTTCACGAGCAACCGCGCGGTCAAGACGGTGCTGGGCGAGACGTTCGTCGAGGCGGTGAGCATCGTCAAGGAGACCGAGCTCAATGCCTATCAGCAGGTGATCTCCTCTTGGGAGCGCGAGCACCTTCTGCTAAACGTTTAGCTCAACGTTGGAAGGGTTCCCCGAAGAGGGTGCCATGTATAGCTATCGCAGCAAGAGACCCTGGGCACGCGTGGGCGGGGCCGTCTCCGCGCAAACCCGCCATGCCGAGCTGCTGATTCTCTGCGCCCGCATCGATTTCAATCCCTAGCAGGATGTGACCCCGGGGCGCCAACGCAGGCGCCCATTTCGACACTGAAGCGTCACGTCCCAACCAAGGATTGAAAGCCATGACGATGCAACCCGCACGCAACACCACCGCCTGGTGGCGCGAGTCCGACACCCGCCACCACCTGCACCCCTTCACCGATTACCGAGAGCTGGCCGAGGCCGGCGGCAGCCTCATCATCACCAAGGCCGAAGGCGTCTGGCTCGAGGATTCCGAAGGCAAGCGCATCCTCGACGGTATGGCCGGCCTGTGGTGCGTCAACGTCGGCTATGGCCGCAAAGAGCTGGCCGATGTCGCCTACCGGCAGATGCTGGAGCTACCCTACTACAACACCTTTTTCCAGACGGCGACGCCACCCTCGGTGGAGCTGGCCGACAAGCTGACCGCGCTCACGCCCGCCGGCCTCAACCATGTATTCTACGGCTCGTCCGGCTCGGAGGCGAACGATACCCTGGTCCGCCTGGTCCGCCATTACTGGAACTTGATGGAGCGGCCGGAGAAGAAGGTCTTCATCAGCCGCAACAATGCCTACCACGGCAGCACCATGGCCGCCGCCAGCCTCGGCGGCATGGCGGTTATGCATGGCCAGGCCGACTTGCCGCTGCCCGGCTTCGTCCACGTGATGGAACCCCATTGGTACGACGAGGGCGGCGACCTCTCGCCGGAGGAATTCGGGCTGGTGGCCGCCAAGGCCGTGGAGGACAAGATCCTGGAGCTCGGCCCCGAGCGCGTCGCGGCCTTCGTCGGCGAGCCGATCATGGGTGCCGGCGGCGTCCTCGTGCCGCCCGAGACCTACTGGCCCGAAGTGCAGCGCATCTGCCGCGAGCACGGCGTACTGCTGGCCGCCGACGAGGTCATCTGCGGCTTCGGGCGCCTGGGCCACTGGACCGGCAGCGATTACTACGGCATCGAACCGGATCTCATGGCGATGGCAAAAGGCCTGAGCTCGGGCTATCAGCCGCTGTCGGCCTTGATGGTCGGTGACCAGATCGCCGAAGGGCTGATCGAGCGGGGCGGCGAGTTCTTCCACGGCTTCACCTACTCCGGCCACCCCGTGGCCTGCGCGGTGGCGCTCGAGAATATCCGCATCCTCGAGGAGGAGAAGCTGATCGAGCGGGTGCGCGACGACACCGGCCCTTACTTCCAAGCCCACCTGCACGAAGCCTTCGACGATCACCCCCTGGTCGGCGAGGTGCGCGGCGTCGGCCTGATCGCGGCCATCGAGCTGGTCGAGGACAAGGCCCAGCGCAAGCACTTCAATCCCATCGGCGAGGTGGGCGGCCGCTGCCGCGACCTCTGCTTCGAGAACGGGCTGGTGATGCGCGCCGTGCGGGACGCCATGGTGGTCTCGCCGCCGCTCACGATCACCCACGAGGAGATCGGCGAGCTGGTGGCGCGCGCCCGCCGGGCCATCGACCAGACCGCCAAGGAACTGGGCATGTTGTGATGGCCGGGCGCCGGCGCGGGCGCCTTTGGCCTGGGCCGCCGACCTTTCGGCACGCTGGAAAGGCCATGTGATGCCCACGGAGCCAACCCAGATCACCGGCCGGTGCCATTGCGGCAACGTGAGCTTCGTACTGAGCACCGACAAGCCGCTGGAGGCGCTGGCGGTGCGCGCCTGCGGTTGCGATTTTTGCCGGGCCCACGGTGCGCTCTCCACGTCGGACCCCGAGGGGCCGGTGCGTTTTGCGATCCGCGACCCGGCGCGCGTCAACCGTTACCGCTTCGGCCTCGAGACCGCCGATTTTCTAGTCTGCCGCGACTGCGGCGTCTACCTGGGCGCGCTCATGGAGGACGGCGGCGAGGCCTTCGCGATCGTCAACGTGAACGCCTGCGAAGATCGCGACCGTTTCACGCAGATAGCCGCGCCAATGGACTACGGCGGCGAGGACGCCGCCGCCCGCCGGGCCCGCCGCCGCGCCAAGTGGAGCCCGGCGGAGCTGGTGGTCGAGGGCGGGGTTTAGGGGGCCGCTCACGGACGCTAGAGCGCGCATTGCGCCCGCTTGTTGCGGCCGGCCAGGCCAGGCACTATGTTCGC
>JAZFZX010000214.1:0-3553 GCA_036444135.1 Kiloniellales bacterium
TGGAGGAACGCTACGACCTGCTGATGCGTCGCCGCGACTATTTCGAAGGCCCCATGCAGGCCTTGCTCGCCTTCGCCCGCGGCGAGGTCTTCGGCAACCGGGTGGAACAGATGGGCGGCTACGACGTCTCGGGCCTCGGCACGGTGCGCTTCAACGGGCCGTAACCGGGGCAGGCGGCCGGCCCCGTACCCCGTACTCGAACCAGAAGGTATCGGGCCGGGTGATCCCGAGGTAGGCGCCGGGTTCGTACATGTAGGGGACTTCCGCCGGCAGGTTGCGCCACCGCACGTCAGCGGCGACCCCTGCGGCGAGAACGGTCGGCTCCTCCGAGGCCGCGATCTCGGCGGCGGCAAAGCAGAGCAACGCGGACAGCAGCCAAACGGGGCACATTGGGCCTCCCAAATTCCGGGCATAGGGGGCATGATGCCGCGCACGCGGCCTGGCGTGCTAGAGGCGTTCTTTACGAGACGGAAACATCACGGACTGACAGTGGCGGCATGGCGGACGAGGTGAAAACCATGCGAAAGGCTTTGAGTGCAGCCGTTATCGCGGTGCTGTGGCTTGCGGCCGCGCCCGGCCGCGCCGACGTGGCCAGCGGCTGGCAGGCCTTTCTGGACGGCGACTACGACACGGCCGTCGCCGAACTCGAGCCGGCCGCCCAGGCGGGCGACGCCACCGCACAGTATTACCTGGGCGTTCTCTACGACCATGGCGACGGCGTGACCCGCAATGACCTCACCGCGGCGGAGTGGTACGAGAAGGCGGCTAGCCAGGGCCACAGGGACGCGCAGTTCAAGCTCGGCCTGTTCTACTACACCGGCGGCGGCCAGTCCGCCGAGACGACCGCCATACGGCGCGATCCCAAAACGGCAGCGCGCTGGTTCACGCCGGCTGCCGAGGCGGGACATCCCATGGCGTCCTATCTGCTGTGCCGTTTGGTGGACGAGGGACGCTGGGTGGAGCGCGACCTCGACCGCGCGCTATCGCTGTGCCGGGCCGCGGCCAACCACGGCGTGTCCGGGGCGCAGTACAACACCGGCCTGTTGCTGGTCGAGCAGTCCGCCGACCGGGAAAGCTGGACCGAAGCCTATACCTGGTTCCTGTTGGCGAAGCGGACGCGCTATCCCGGCGCCAAGCAGAACCTCGACGTCGTCGCCAAGTGGCTGAACGAGGCCGACATCATCCGCGCCGAGGCGGCGGCCGACGCCTGGCAACCCAAGAACTAGCCCGACTCCCCGGCACCCGCCATCAGCACGGCGGCGCCCACCAGGCGCCCTTCGCGCCGGCGCGATTCCGCGTGGGTGGAATCGGCCCTAAGGATCCGTGTGCCGGGCCCGCGGAAAGAACAGCTGCTGGCCGTCGACCCGGAAAGACGCGATCGCGGATTGGCCTTCATCGGACAGCATCCAGTCGATGAAGGCCTGGCCCTCGGCGGCCTTGACGTGCGGATGGCGGTCGGGGTTGACCAGGATCACCCCATAGGGGTTGAACAAGGGCGGGTCGCCTTCGACGAGCAGCATGAGATGGCCCTTGTTGCGGAAGCTGACCCATGTGCTGCGGTCGGACAGCAGGTAGGCCGGCATGGCCGCCGCGATGTTGAGGGTCGCCCCCATCCCGGCGCCGACTTCACGGTACCAGGTGCCGCTGGCCGATGCGGGATCGATTCCGGCCGCGGCCCAAAGCGCCAGCTCTTTCTTGTGGGTGCCGCTGTCGTCGCCGCGCGACACGAATGGCGCTTGGGCAGCGGCAATTTGGGCGAATGCCGCTACGGCACTGCTGTTGTCGGCGATGCCGGCGGGGTCTGCGCGTGGCCCGCCGATCACGTAGTCGTTGATCATGACCTCGTGGCGGGCGACGCCGTGGCCCTCGGCGACGAAGGCTTCCTCCGAGGGCCGGTGATGGACCAGGAGCACGTCGGCGTCGCCGTTGCGGGCGATCCTGAGCGCCTGGCCGGTGCCGACCGCCACCACCCGCACCTCGATCCCGGTGGCGGCGAGGAAACGGGGAAGGAGGTGGGCGAGAAGTCCGGAGTTCTCCGTCGAGGTGGTGGAGGCCAGTGTGATGAAGCGAGGCTCGGCGCCAAGTTCCGTCGCGCCGGCGACGATGGCCAACCCCAGCAGTAAGGCCGCGAAGCGCGTTACCACAGCAGATCTCCCTCGATGAAAGCGGCGGCCTCACGGCTCTGGGGCCGGGCGAAGAAGTCGCCCGCCGGCGCGTGTTCGACAAGCCGTCCGTGGTGCAGGAACAGGACTTCGTCGGCCAGCCGCCGCGCCTGTCCCAGGTCGTGGGTGGTCATGACGATCTTGGTCCCGGCGCCGTGGAACTGGGTGATCAGCGTTTCGACCCGCCGCGTCGCCGCCGGGTCGAGACTGGCAGTGGGCTCGTCGAGGAACAGCACCTCGGGTTCGAGCGCCCAGGCGCGGGCCAACGTCAGGCGTTGCTGTTCGCCGCCCGACAACAGGCGCGCCGGCTGTGTGGCGCGTTCGGCGAGGCCGGCGCGCTCCAGGGCGGCCAAGGCCAAGGCCTTGCGCGCGTGCCGCCGCACGCCCTTGAGGCCGAGCGCATAGGTGACGTTGGCGAACGTCGAGCGGCGCAGCAGCACCGGGCGCTGGAACACCATGGCCTGGCGTCCGGGCCGCGCCGGCGCGCCGGTCCCGGCCCAGGTGATGTGCCCGGTGGTCGGCCGGATGAGGCCGTGGCAGAGGCGCAGCAGCAAACTCTTGCCGGCGCCGTTCGGGCCCAGGACGATGGTTCGCGGGCCGGCTTCCAAGGTGGCTGAAATGCCGTCGATCAGACGCCGGCCGGCGGCGGTATAGCCGACACCGTCGATCGACAGGGGCAGGATCGTGTCCGTCATGGTCCTGGGTTCCGCATCACGCATGCCGCCGGCTGGCCAGATCGCGCACGGCCATGGCCGACAAGGTTATGGTCAGCGCCAGGGTGATCAGAATCATGCCGAGCCCGAGCGCCAGCGCCAGGTTCCCCTTGCTGGTCTCCAGCGCGATGGTGGTGGTCATGACGCGCGTGACGTGGTTGATGTTGCCGCCGACGATCATCACCGCACCCACCTCGGCGCTGGCCCGCCCGAATCCCGCCAAGACGGCGGTGAGCAGGCTGAAGCGCCCGTCCCACAGCAATGTCCAGACGGCGCGCCCCGGCCCGGCGCCGAGCGAGCGCAGCTGTTCGTCGTATTCCGCGTGCAGATCCGAGACGGTCTGTTGCGCCAACGCCGCGACGATAGGCGTGATGAGGAGCCACTGGGCGATGATCATGGCAGTCGGCGTGAACAGCAGCCCGAGGACGCCCAGCGGCCCGTTGCGTGACAGCAGCAGGTAGACCATGAGCCCGATTACCACCGGGGGCAGGCCCATGAAGGCGTTCAGCAGTGCCGCAACGACGAGACGGCCCGGAAAGCGGAACAAGGCAACCGCGGCGCCGAGCGGCAGGCCCACTAGGACCGCAAGGCCGACCGCCGTGAGGCTGACCCTGAGCGACAGCAGGACGATCTCCATCAGGTCCGGGTCCAAACTGGCGATCAGGCCGAAAGCCGTCG
>JAZFZX010000215.1:0-3217 GCA_036444135.1 Kiloniellales bacterium
GCGGTCAGCGCGTCGAACAGAATGTCGAGCACGGTGCGGCTGGCCCGGCGGCGCGGCGAGTCCGGGCGGTCGCAGTAAAGGGTGTCTTTGCGGATATCGAAATATAGCGCCGACAAATCGACGGCACAAAAGCCAAGCAGTTGCTGATAGCTGATGTGAAAGCTGAAGTCCGCGCAGCCGCGCCGCACCACCTCGTCCAGCTCGCTCAAGCGGTGCAAAATCCAGCGCTCGAGCTCCGGCATCTCGGATTCAGGCACGCGCTCGGCGACCTCGAAGCCATGCAGATTGCCGAGCAAAAAGCGCAAGGTGTTGCGCAGCCTCCGGTAGGCGTCGATCTGGTAACGCAGGATCTCCGGCCCGACGCGGATGTCCTCGGTGTAGTCCGAGGCGACCACCCAAAGCCGCAGGATATCGGCACCGTGCTTGGCAATAATGTCATGGGGCGAAATCACGTTGCCCAACGACTTCGACATCTTGCGTCCCTGCTCGTCAAGCACGAAGCCGTGGGTCAGAACCGCCTCGTAGGGCGCCCGGCCGCGCGTCCCAGCAGCCTCCAGAAGCGAGGTGTGGAACCAGCCGCGGTGCTGGTCGGAACCCTCGAGGTAGAGCGAGGCCGGCCATTTGAGCTCGGGGCGCGCTTCCAAGACAAAGCTGTGCGAGGAACCCGAATCGAACCAGACCTCGACCACGTCCGTGGACTGCTCGTAGTCCGCGGGATCGTAGTCCGGGCCCAGGAAGCGGTCCGGCTCGCTGGTCAGCCAGGCATCGCCGCCTTCCTGCTCGAAGGCCTCTGCGACACGCTCGATCACCGCCGGGTCGCGCAGCAGCTCGCCGGTCTTTTTCTCCACGAACAGCGGCAAGGGCACACCCCAGAGCCGCTGCCGCGAGATGCACCAATCCGGGCGCTGCTCGATCATGGCATAGAGCCGGTTGCGCCCGGAGGCCGGCACGAATCGCGTCTCGAGGATCGCTTTGAGCGCCTTGTCGCGCAGCCCGTTGACCTCCATGGAGATGAACCACTGCGGCGTGTTGCGAAAGATCAGCGGCGCCTTCGAACGCCAGGAATGCGGATAGCTGTGCTTGAGCTTGCCCCGCGCCAACAGCGCGCCGGCCGCCTGCAGGTGTTCGGCGACCGCAGGATTGGCGTCGCCCGGCTTGCCCTCCTCGGTGTAGACCCGGGTCCCGGCAAACAGCGGCACGTGATTCATGAAGACGCCGGCCCCGTCGACGGTCTGCGGCACTTCGAGCCCGTGGACCTGGCCGAGTTCGAAGTCGTCGGCACCATGGCCCGGCGCGACGTGCACGAAGCCCGTGCCCTGGTCCATCGTCACGAAATCCGCGGCCAGCAGCGGCACGTCGAAGTCGTAACCCTGCCCGCGCAAGGGATGGGCGCAAACCGTGCCGAGCAGCGTCTCGCCGGGCACGATGCGCAAAATCTTGTGGTCTTCGATCCCGGCATCCTTGGCCACCTGGGCTAGCAGCACCTCGGCCACCAGGATCACCTCGCCAGCACGCGCAGCGCTGTTCTCGGCAAGGCCCGTTACCTCGACCACCGCATAGGACTGTTCGCGGTCGAGCGCGATCGCGCGGTTGCCGGGGATGGTCCAAGGCGTCGTCGTCCAGATCAGGACCGATGCGCCGGCAGGCAAATCCGCGGTATCGCCGAGCACCGGAAAGCGCACCCAGACGGTCGGCGAGACGTGATCGTGATACTCGACCTCGGCGTCGGCCAAAGCGGTCTGCTCGACCACCGACCAGAGCACGGGCATGGCGCCGGCATAAAGGCCGCCATTGGCGACGAACCGGCCAATTTCGCGGACGATCTGAGCCTCCGATTGGAACGCCATGGTGGTGTAAGGGTTGGCCCAATCGCCCTCGACCCCCAGTCGCTGGAACTCCTCGGTCTGCACCGTGATCCAGTGGGCCGCGAACTCGCGGCATTCCCGGCGGAACGCGACGGGGGCCACCGAATCCTTGCTCTGCCCGCGCGCCCGGTAGCCCTCCTCGATCTTCCATTCGATCGGCAGGCCGTGGCAGTCCCAGCCGGGCACGTAGCGCACATCCTTGCCCAGCATCTGCTGCGAGCGGTTGATCACGTCCTTGAGGATCTTGTTGAACGCGGTGCCCACGTGCAGATGGCCGTTGGCGTAGGGCGGGCCGTCGTGCAGCACGAATTTTTCGCGGCCGGCCGAGGCCTCGCGCAGGCGCGCGTACAGTTTCATGCCGTCCCAGTGCGCGAGGATGTCCGGCTCGCGTTTGGGCAGACCGGCACGCATCGGAAAATCGGTGCGCGGCAGAAACACGGTGGCTTTGAAGTCGACGCTCATTCCGCGAGGCTGTGCTTCCGGCTCATTCTGGACCTGGAGGTCGGGAACGCAGCGCCCGCGTAGTCCGCGCACAAGCGGCGCAGGCAGCAGAATCGCCCGGACCATAGGTCGGCGTGGGCGATTTGTGCCCGCAAACCCAAGGCCGCGTCAAACTCCTTTTGTCCCTGAGCGAAATAGCCCTCCGCGGAGACTTGGCGCGGTGCGCCCTCCGATTCCGAGGTCGGACGCTCCTACGGCCGGTTGTCGACCATCGCCACGGCCTCGCCCTCGATCACCACCGTGTCGCCCACCGTGCACACGGTGGTGAGCACGACGCGGCGGCGCTCCGCATGAATTTCCTTGACCGTGGCGCGCGCCACGACCGTGTCGCCGGCCTTGACCGGGGCGCGAAACCGCAGGTTCTGGCTTATATAGACGGCGCCCGGGCCAGGCAGACGGGTGCCGAGAACCGTCGAGATGAAGCTCGCCGATAGCATGCCGTGGGCGATCCGCCCCTTGAACGGCGTTGCTTCTGCGAACAGCTGGTTGATGTGCACCGGGTTGGTGTCTCCGGAGACACCGGCGAACAGCACGATATCCGCTTCACTCACGGTCTTGGCGAAGACATCCGACATGCCCACCGAAAGGTCTTCCAGATAATAGCCGTGCAGTTCATCCATCGCGCATCCCTCTGCCCCGCCGCAGCCCCGCCGCAGTCCCGCCGCAGTCCCGCCGCAGTCTCGCCGCAGTCTCGCCGCAGTCTCGACAAGACGCAATAAAATTACAACGATTGCTAGGTTTAAGAAATTTTTATGCAAACACCGTAATGCTCACGGGGTTGCCGCGCAAGGTCCTTTCGCACCTGCGAACAAGAGGAGCCCAGTTGGACGCTGCCCGAAATCTGCGGTATC
>JAZFZX010000216.1:0-3111 GCA_036444135.1 Kiloniellales bacterium
CGGGCGCGGGCGAAGGCACGGGCACGTCATCGCGGAAGACGAGCCTTTCCAGCCCGCCGTGGCCGGTCAGGTGGACGGCGCGCATGGTCTCGGGAATGTCGGGCATTGTCATGGCCTCCGGGTCGGCGGCTCAGGATCGCGGCGTGATCGGCGAATTGGCCCAGGTCACGACCGTTTCGTCGCCGCCAGGGTTGGCGTAGCGGTGGCGGACGCGTAAGGCCGGCTAGTCCGCCTCCATCTCGGCGAACACCTTGCGGGCGATGCGGAAGCATTCGACGCCGGCGGGAATGCCGCAATAGACGGCGATCTGCATGAGAATCGCCTTGAGCTCATCGCGGGTCAGGCCGTTCTGGATGGCGCCGCGGAAGTGCAGCTCGAACTCGTGCATGCGGTTGAGTGCCGCGATCATGCCCAGGTTGAGCAGGCTTCGCTGCTTGCGGTCGAGCGTCGAATCGCCCCAACAGGTGCCCCAGCAGTATTCCGTGACGAGTTCCTGGAATTCGCGGTTGAAGTCATCCGCCTGCTCCAGCGAGCGGGTGACATAGTCCTCGCCCAGCACCGCCTTGCGGGCCGTGAGGCCCCGCTCGAAACGCGCTTCATCCATGAGCCCTTTCCTTTCTCCTTTGATCTCAGCTTTCGAGAGCTTGGCAGGCCTCGTCCAGGGCCGCCACCGTGTCCGCAACATCCTGTTCCGTGTTGACGGCCGATACGAAGCGCCGCACGCCGGGCAGCACATAGACGCCGCGGCGCAAGAGCTCGAGGTCGAGCCGCTTCATACGCTCGGTGTCGCTGTTCATGATGTCGACCTGGTTCACCGGCTCGGCGGCCATGAACAGAAGCTGCCAGAAGGAGTTCCGCCCCGCCGCGATGGCCGGTACGCCGTGGCGGTCGAGCACCTCTTGCAGCGCGCCGGTGAGAGCATCGGATTTCTCCCGTAAGGCCTCGTAGAATCCTGGACGCTCGAGGACCTCGAGGGTCGCCAGCCCCGCCGCCGCCGCGATGGGATTTCCGTGCAGGGTGCCGTTGATGTAGGCGTAGTCGGGGCGGCCTCTGCGCCCGGGGTTCACGCAGTCGAGGATCTCGGCCCGGCCTGCAACGCAGCCGAGCGGCCCGCCGCCGCCGACGATCTTGCCGTAGGCCGCCAAGTCCGGGAGAACGCCGAAATATTCCTGCGCGCCGCCCAAGGCGAGGCGGAAGCCGGTCACCACCTCGTCGAAAATAAGCACGATTCCGGCCTCGTCGCAGAGCCGCCTGAGGCCGGCCAGGAACTCGGGCTTGGCGAAGATAATGCGCTGGACGCCTTCGACGATGATCGCGGCCAGGTCGTCCTTGTGCTCCTGCACCAGGCGCTCGACGGCGGTCGGGTCGTTGTAGGGCGCGACCAGGACCGTCGGCTGCAAGACCTCCGGCACGCCCCCGGAATCCGCCGGCGCCACGGGATAGTTGGCCGGTTTGGTCGGAAACAGGCTGAAGGCGGCGTAGTCGTGGTTGCCGTGATAGGCGCCCTCGAATTTGAGCACCTTCTGCCGGCCGGTGTAGGCGCGCGCGATGCGCAGGGCATAAAAGGTCGCCTCCGAGCCGGTGGTGGTGAAGGCGAGCCGTTCCGCGCAGGGGATCAGGCCGGCGAGCTTCTCGGCCAGCGCGATGGCGGTGTGGTTCAGCGTACCAAAGAAATGCAGCCCGTTCTTGACCTGCGCCTCGACGGCGGCGACGACCTCGGGATGGGCGTGGCCCAGGATGTTGGCCCCGGCGCCGCCCACGTAGTCGATGTACCAGCGGCCATCGACGGACTGGACCCGCGAACCCACGCCACGTTTGATCACGAAGCGCACGTCTTCGGGCAGCGAATAGCCGCCCAAGCCGGCGCCGGGCAGGGTCCGGTCGGCGATCTCGTAGCAGTGCGCCTGATCTTCGGGGCCGTGTGATTCGGTTTCGGGCAGGGCGGGGGAAACGACGGTCTGGCTCATGACTGTTGTCCTGGGATTTGCATGTGGCCTTCAGGCATCTGCGATTCGATAGACGAAGACTTGGTGGCGGACCTCAGGTTCGCCGAACGGCATCGAAGCGAAAGCATCCGTGGCGGCGACCGGATGCCAGCGGCCGTCGCCCTCGAAGCGCGCCATGCGCTCCAGGTACGGCGCGCCGACTGCGTTGTCGACCCGGATACTGAAGATCATCTGGCTGCCCGGCCGGGTGACGCGCAGCAGCTCGTCGAAGGCCTCGGCGCCGGCGTGGCCCCGGGTTAGCACGCCGATGGCAAGGACGGCGCCGAAGCGGCTGTCGGGCAGGTCGAGCGCTGCACCGAGCCGCCCGTGGTGCAGGACGTCATAGACGCTCTTGGTGCGGGCCACCTCCAGCATGCCCTCGGACAGATCGAGGCCCTCCAGGCCCTGGTATCCGAGCACGGCGAGCGCCTCGCCGATGAAGCCCGTGCCGCAGCCCGCATCGAGGATCGGCGTGGTATCCAAGGACAAGTACCGGCCGGCCAGCCCCGCCGCGATGGCCGGCAGGCGATAGCCGGCGGCCAGCAGATCGGCCTCGTAGCCCGGCGCCCAGCCGTCGTAGCTGTCCTCCAGCTCGGCCACGCTCTTTGACCGGTAGACCCGATCCAGCCAATCTTTGGGCCCTTGCGTCATCTGTGCCCCTCGATCCACTGCGTTGGCATCCTTACATGCGCGGCCGCGCGCTCGCCGGGTCGTAGACCGGATCGGCCAGAACCCGGGCCGGCCGCCGCGCGCCCAGGATCATGACCTCGAGCTCGGTGCCCGGCGCCGCGCAGTCCGGGTCGATGTAGGCGAACGCCAGGCTTTGCTTCACACAATGGCCGAAGCCGCCGGAGCTCACCTGGCCCACGCGCCGGCCGTTCATGAACACGGTTTCGCTGCCGAGGCAGTCGGCGTCGGCCGCATCGACCGCCAGATAGGCGCAGATCCAGGGCAGATCGCCGTCCTGGCTCGCGAGCGTGGCGTCCCGGCCGGTGAAGTCGCCCTTGTCCATCTTCACGAAACGCATGACGCCGGCCTCGGGCAAGGTGACCTCGTTGGTCAGTTCCGAGGCGCCCTTGAAGCCCTTCTCCAAGCGCATGGCGTTGAGGGCGTAGGAGCCGAAGTT
>JAZFZX010000217.1:0-2451 GCA_036444135.1 Kiloniellales bacterium
CGGCGAAGGCGGCGGCGAAGACGGCCTTTGCAAATGCTTTGGCCTTGGCGGGATCCTCGTCGGCCAGCCAATAAAAGGCGCGGCAGGCGGCCAGCGAGTTGAAAGGAAACGGCGTGGGCATGGTGAATGGCACGCCCAAGAGGCGCGCCGCGCGGGGCATGTCGATCTCGGCATAGACGCCCTTCATCGGCGTCTGCGGCAGCGGCCCCGCCCCGGTGATCTTGAAGACCGCGCCCAGCAGCGTGGGGCGCCAGGCCACTTCGCGGCCGTGCCGGACGCCGATTTCGTCGATGCGCTGGGCCGCCAGATAGCCGTATGGGCTGGAGAAATCGAAATAGAAGTCGATCGGCGCGTTCATGGCGTCACCTATTCGGACGGCCACGCGGGCGCCCCCATCACCACGGCCTGTCCTCACCCTGGTAATTGAGGAACCGCCCGCTGTCGGCCGGCGTGAGCCCGTCGATCACGGCGCGCATGCCGGCAACGCTTTCTTCCGGCGTCAACTCGGCGCTCGATCCGCCCATGTCGGTTTGCACCCAGCCGGGGCTGAGCGCGACCGTGATAATGCCACGCGCCGCCAGGTCGGCCGACAGGCCCTTTACGACCATGTTGAGCGCCGCTTTGGAGGCCCGGTAGGGATAGTGGCCGCCGGCGTCGTTCATGGCGATCGAGCCCATGCCGCTCGAGATGCTGACGATCAGCTTGCGCTCGCTGCGCGCCACGTGCTCGACAAAGCGCTCGGCCATGCGGAGCGGCGCGATCGTATTGATCTTGAGCACGTCGAGCCAGTCGTCGAAGTCGGTCTCGCCGAAGCCGCTGCGCGGACCGTAAACCCCCGCGTTATTGAGGAGCACGTCGATCGCATCATCGGCCAGCTCGCGGGCCAGTCCAGCGACCCGCAGGCCGTCGGTGATGTCCAGCTTGTGGACCACCAGGTCGCCTTCGACGGCCTTCAGGGCCTTCGCCTTCTCCGGATGACGGCAACAGGCGTGCACGCGCCAGCCGTCGGTCGCATAGCTGCGGGCGAATTCGAGACCCAAACCCCGATTGGCGCCGGTCATCAAAACTGTCGGCACGATCCTACCTCCCTGTGTCGTCAACCGCCGTGGCGCCGCGGACGACACACCAGCTCGCCGCCGCAGTTCGGGCAGACGTGGCCCATAGATTCGCTGCAGGCCCCGCAGAAGGTACATTCATAGCTGCAAATGAAGGCCTCCCCATCGGGCGATAGCGCCGTTCCGCAACGTTCGCGACCGGCCTTCATCTCCAATGCCATGACTCCCTCCCCTAGGCGATCCGCTCGACGGCCATCGCCGTGGCCTCGCCGCCGCCGATACACAGGGCCGCGACGCCTTTGGAGAGCTCGTGCGTCTCCAGCGCCGCCAGCAGCGTCACCAGGATGCGCGCGCCGGACGCCCCGATCGGGTGGCCCAGCGCACAGGCGCCACCATGCACGTTGACCTTGTCGTGCGGCAGGTCGAGGTCGCGCATCGCCGCCAGGGTGACGACCGCGAAAGCCTCGTTGATCTCATAAAGATCCACCGCGTCGCGGGCCCAGCCCACCTTGTCCAGCAGCTTGCCGATGGCGCCGACCGGCGCCGTGGTGAACCAGGCGGGCGCGTGGGCATGGCTGGCGTGACCGCGGACGACGGCGAGCGGCCGCAGGCCCCGGCGTTCGGCCTCCGAGCGGCGCATCAGCACCAGCGCCGCCGCGCCGTCCGAGATCGAGCTGGAATTGGCGGCGGTCACCGTGCCGCCCTCGCGGAAGGCCGGCTTCAGGGTCGGGATCTTGGCGAGATTGGCCTTGAACGGCTGTTCATCGGTCTCGACGCGGGTCTCGCCCGCGCGGGAGGCGACCGTGACCGGCGCGATCTCGGCGGCGAAGTGGCCGTCCTTGGTTGCCGCCTGGGCGCGGGTCAGCGATTCCACCGCGAAGTCGTCCTGGGCCTCGCGGGTGAACTGATAGTGCTGGGCGGTGTCCTCGGCAAAGGTGCCCATGAGGCGCCCGCGGTCGTAGGCGTCCTCCAGGCCGTCGAGGAACATGTGATCCGTCACCTGTCCGTGACCCAGGCGGTAGCCGGCCCGCGCCTTGGCCAGCAGATAGGGTGCGTTCGACATCGACTCCATGCCGCCGGCCACGATCACCGCGCCCGAACCCGCGGCGATCAGGTCGTGGGCCAGCATGGCGGCCTTCATGCCCGAGCCGCACACCTTGTTGACCGTGGTGCAGCCGACGCTTTCGGAGATGCCGGCGCCGAGCGCGGCCTGGCGGGCCGGCGCCTGGCCCACACCGGCGGGCAGCACGCAACCCATGAAGACCTCGTCCACCTCGTCGCCCGGAACCCCGGCGCGCTCCAGCGCGGCCCGGACGGCCGCCGCGCCCAGCTGCGGCGCCGCCAGGTCCTTGAGATCGCCCTGGAAGCCGCCCACCGGCGTGCGCGCCGCGCCGGC
>JAZFZX010000218.1:0-4152 GCA_036444135.1 Kiloniellales bacterium
ATCCAAAAAACCAGGTCGGCCTCGGCCAGCGCACGCGCCTGAGACGGGCGCAGCCGGTAGCTGTGCGGCGAGGCCGCGCCCTCGATCAACAAGGCCGGTTCTCCGAGGCCCTGCATGACGCCGGCAACAAGGCTGTGGACCGGTTTGATGCTGACCACCACCTGCGGCGCGTCCGGGCCGGCGGTTCGGCCCGCCGGCGCGGCCATCAGCACCCCGCCTGTCAGCGCGGCAACGATGACAGGCTTCACCCATTTCAACATGCCGGGACTTTTGCCTGTATCCACGCCTGTACCCACTGGTGCCTGTGCCCACTGGAAATCGCTGCGTACCGCAGAGTGACGCTGCGCAGCGCAGATAACCGCCGTGCACGGCACATGGCCCCCGCGTATCGCGGAGACTCACCGCACATCACGGATAGACATCCTATCTTAAAACGATATATTATATCATTTCAATATGGGCAAGAGGATGGCCCCGGGGGCCAGGAAGCAAAGCGCATGATGTCCAGCGAGCGCCCGGCTCTCCCGTTCGATGCCGAGAAACACGACCACAGCCAGTGTGTGGCGGATGCGCTGCGGAGCGCGGAGTCGCTCTGCGAGCGCCGCGGCGCCCGTTTGACCAGTTTGCGCCGGCGGGTCCTGGAGCTTGTCTGGACCAGCCATGCACCGGTCGGCGCTTACGCGTTGCTGGACCGCCTGAGCCACGAGCGGGCGCGCGCCGCACCGCCCACCGTTTACCGCTCCCTCGGGTTTCTCCTGCAGCACGGTCTGATACACCGCGTCGAGAGCCTCAATGCGTTCGTCGGCTGTCCCCATCCCGGCCAATCCCACAGCAGCCAGTTTCTGATCTGCCGCGACTGCGGCATCGCCGCCGAGATGCTCGATGCCGACATCAATCGAGCCATCGCCGAGCGGGCGGCCGCCTGCGGCTTCGCGGTGGAGCGCAAAACCGTCGAGGTGCGCGGGCTCTGCCCGGCCTGCCAAACCCGCGATGGGGCCGGACAGCCATGAGCACGGAACCTCGAAGCACAGGCGCGGGTGACGCGCACGGCCTCGTCGACGCGGACGGAGTCACAGTCCGGCTGGGCGGCAGAGCGGTCCTCGAAAACGTCCGGATATCCGTGGACCGGGGCGAAATCGTCACCCTCATCGGCCCCAACGGTTCAGGCAAGACGACTCTGGTGCGGGTGATCCTGGGCCTGCACAAACCCGACCGGGGCCAAATCCGCCGGCGCCCAGACCTCAAGATCGGTTATGTGCCACAGCGTTTGACCGTGGACCCGGTGCTGCCGCTCACCGGCCGCCGGTTCCTCGAGCTGGGCGGCCGGCAGGCCGAATCGGCCCTCGATGCCGTCGGCGAGGAGGTCGGCGCGCGCGATCTGCTCGACCAGCAGATCCAAGACCTGTCCGGCGGCGAGCTGCAACGCATGACCCTGGCGCGGGCGTTGCTCCGCGATCCCGACCTTCTGGTGCTGGACGAACCCTTCCAGGGCGTCGATTTCGGCGGCCAGCTGGCCCTGTTCAATCTGATCGGCCAGGCCCGGCGGCGGCGCGGATGCGGCGTTCTCTTGGTGTCCCACGACCTTCACCTGGTCATGGCCGGCACGGACCGCGTCGTTTGCCTGAACGGCCACGTCTGCTGCTCAGGCAAACCCGACGCCGTCAGCAGGCACCCGGACTACCTCGCCCTGTTCGGGCCGCGGGCGGCGCAAAGCCTGGCCGTCTACACCCATGATCACGACCATTCCCACGATCTCTCCGGCCATGTCGTGCCGCTGCCCGAACAAGGCGGAAATGGCGAACCCGCCCAGGATGGCGGCGGCGTCCCGACGGGATCATGATCGACGATTTCCTGATCCGGGCCCTGTTGGCCAGCATCGGCGTCGTGCTGCTGGCCGGTCCGCTCGGCTGCTTCATCGTCTGGCGGCGGATGGCCTACTTCGGTGACAGCCTGGCGCACAGCGCCTTGCTCGGAATCGCTCTGGGCCTGCTGCTGGGCGTCAACCCGACCCTGGGCGTCGTGGCCGGCTCGGCACTGCTCGCCGTCGCCCTGCTGCTCATGCAACACCAGCGGCGCCTGGCCAGCGACACGCTGTTGGGACTCATGGCCCATTCCGGGCTGGCGCTTGGCCTGGTGGTCCTGAGTTTTTTCGAAACCGTCCGCGTCGACCTGATGTCCTATCTGTTCGGCGACATCCTGGCCGTCACCACCGTGGATCTGTTGTGGATCTACGGGATCGGCGCGGCGGCGCTCCTGGTGCTGGCCGGTATCTGGCGGCCGCTGCTCGCGATTACGGTCCACGAAGACCTCGCCCGCGCCGAAGGCGTGCGTGTTTGGCCGGTGCGCCTGGCCTTCGTGCTGCTGATCGCCGTCGTCATCGCGATCGCCATGAAGATCGTCGGCATTCTGCTGATCACCTCGCTGCTGATCATTCCCGCCGCCGCCGCGCGGTGCTTCGCCCGCAACCCGGAGCAGATGGCGGTATTCGCCGTCGTCGTCGGAATCCTGGCCGCGGTCGGCGGCCTGGCCGGCTCGCTCGCCTGGGACACTCCGTCGGGGCCTTCGGTCGTCGTCGCCGCCCTCGCCCTATTTCTCCTGAGCCTGGCCGCCGGCGGTCGAACCCGCTTCGCAAGACCGCCGCCGGACTGACGCTTTGCCCTTGGTTCGGCGGCATGGCCGGGCCGGCATGCCAATTTTGTCATCAAATTCCACGCGAAACCGGATAAGCTCTTGACCATGCGACGGCAGCGCAAAGCGAAGATCCTTGCGACCCTTGGGCCCAGCTCCTCGGATGCGACCCAGGTCCGAGCCCTTTATCAGGCGGGCGCCGACGTCTTCCGGCTCAATTTCTCTCACGGTTCGCACGACGAACATAAGGCCCGATACGAGGCCATTCGCGAACTGGAGCGCCAGGTCGAGCGGCCGATTGCCATCATGGCCGACCTGCAAGGGCCCAAGCTGCGCGTCGGAACCTTGAGCGGCGGCAGCGCCGAGTTGGCCACGGGTGCGTCCTATCGGTTGGATCTGGACGAGACCCCCGGCGACGGAGGCCGCGCGCCCCTTCCCCACCCGGAGATTTTCGCCGCGCTCAACCGGGGTGCGCATATCCTGCTGGACGACGGACGCTTGCGGCTGAGGGTCGAAGACTGCGGCCCCGATTATGCCGAAACCATCGTCGTCACCGGCGGCACCTTGTCGGATCGCAAGGGTGTGAACGTGCCGAATGCGGTTCTGCCGATCTCGCCGCTGACCGACAAGGATCGCGTTGACCTGGCCTTCGCGCTCGACCTGGGCGTCGATTGGGTCGCCCTGTCCTTCGTTCAGCGCCCCGACGATATCGTCGAGGCCAAGCGTCTCATCGATGGGCGCGCCGCCGTCATGGCCAAGATCGAGAAGCCATCGGCGTTGCAGGCTCTGGCCGGCCTGGTCGAGCAATCGGATGCGATCATGGTGGCGCGCGGCGACCTGGGGGTGGAAATGCCGCCCGAGGAGGTGCCCGGCGCGCAAAAGGCGATTCTGTCCGAATGCCGTGCGGCCGGCAAACCCGTGGTCATCGCCACCCAGATGCTCGAATCCATGGTGAATAGCCCGACGCCCACCCGTGCCGAAGCTTCGGACGTGGCCACCGCGGTGTTCGATGGCGCCGACGCGGTCATGCTGTCGGCCGAGACCGCCGCCGGTGATTACCCGGTCGAGGCGACCGCCATGATGGACCGCATCATCGCCAGCACGGAGCAGACACCCGCGTATCAGAGAATCGTCCACGCCCTGCATACCGACCTCGAGCCGACCGCCGCCGACGCCATCACCGCCGCCGCCGCCCAGGTGGCCAACACCATCTCGGCGGCGGCCATCGTCACCTACACCATGTCGGGTTCGACGGCGTTGCGGGCCGCGCGCGAACGTCCGTTGGTGCCGATCCTTCTGCTGACCAACCGCCTCGTTTCGGCGCGCCGTTTCGCCCTCCTGTGGGGCGCCCATTGCGTTCATACCGACGACGTCGGCAGCACCCAGGAGATGGTGGACAAGGCGTGCCGGATCGCCGTCCAGGAGGGATTCGCCGAGATCGGCGACAAGCTAGTGATCACCGCGGGCGTACCCTTCGGAACGCCGGGCACCACCAACCTGCTTCGCATCGCCTGGATCGACGAC
>JAZFZX010000219.1:0-9457 GCA_036444135.1 Kiloniellales bacterium
GTAATTGTACGTGAAGGGCTGCGGGACCATCCGCGGCCGCGCGGGATCAGCCCTCCACGCCGAGCCAGCCGTCGAAGAAGCGGTCCAGCCAGCGGCTCATCGGCGCATCGAACCGCTTGGTGTCGGCCAACTGACGCTCGGCGCTGTGCGCGCCCGGCTCAACCAACATGTGGCCGGCCTCCCTGATCCACCGCGTCAGGACCCGTGCCGTGACCTCGGGGTGGAACTGGATGCCGTAGATGCGGGGACCGTACCGGAAGGCCTGGTTGGGAAAGGTGGGCCCAAGGGCGAGCAGCTCGGCGCCATCCGGCACCTCGAAGCCTTCCTTATGCCAGTGGTAGACGTGCAGTCCCTCATCCAGGAATCCGTTGGCGGAGTCCGTCGGCTTGACGGGGACATAGCCGATCTCGTACAGCCCGTCGGGGTGCAATGATACGGGCGCGCCCAGGGCCCGCGCCAGCATTTGGGCGCCGAGGCAGATCCCCAGAAAGGGCCGCTCCGCGGCGAGCCATTTTTCGATCCAGTCGATCTCCTGGCGAATATAGGGCTTGTCCTCGCCGTCGTTGGCGCTCTCCGGCCCGCCATAGACGACGGCGGCGCAAAAATCGTCCCTGGGGTCCGGCAGGGAGTCGCCCTTGCCCGGGCTGCACCAGTGGAGCGCGTAGCCGCGTTCCGCGAGCATGCGCGAGGCGCGGTCGTCGCGTTGGCCCACGGGATGGTCGATCAGCAGAACGGTGCGGCTCATACGTCCTCCTCGACGGCCTGGCGCGCGTTCAGAAACGCGCCCATGTGAAAGGCGGCCTGTTCCGGATCGTAGTGATAGCCGCGGCCCACGGGGCAGGCGCGGCGTGCCCGGCAGCCCAATTCCATGCAATCTTCTCCCTGCGGCATGCTTATGTGCCCCACACAGGCGTCCGTATCATAACCGTATGATCCAAATGCGCGAACCGGGCAAGTGGTGAGGCACGGCTTGTCGGCGCAAGTGTCGCAGGGAACCGGCCGCGGATCGCGCGGCGGCAGCGCGTGCCGCCCGGCGAAGGCGAGCGCACCGCGGTAGGCGTGCCACAGGCCGTATTCCGGATGGATCAGCATCCCCAGCGGCGATTCCCGGACCGGCGCGGCGCGCTTTGCCCAGGCTACGAAGGGCCGATAGGGCGGCCCGCCGAAGGGAAACAGCGCGTGGCCGCCGTGCGCGGCCGCAATGGCTGTCAGCAAGCGCTCGCTCCAACGGTTCAAGGGATCGGCGGCGCCGTCGGCCGCCTCGGGCGAGGCCGCGAAGGCCTGCCACATGGCCGGGCCGGCGTTGCCGATGACGAAGAGCGTTCCGGCGGCCCGGCCATCGGCCAGGGCCGGTACATGTTCGTCCGGCTCGGGGTGAAAGCCGCCGAGAAGGATCAGGCCGCGGGCGGATAATGCCGCCTCAACCCGCATCCAGAGTTCCCTGTGGCCGCCGTCTTGCATTCGGGCTCCGCTCGTCCAGGGCGCCAACGATCAGGGATCGCTACGACCCCCTCTCCGGATTATCCACGGCGGCCGGGTACGGCGAAAGGACGGCCATCACACCCGCCTGCTTTTGCCGGCCGGGATGTGCGGCCTGCCGAGTTCCGCGACGGGAGTGTTAAGCTGTTGTACCGGCCTCGGAAAAGTGCCACACAAGACCGGCGCAAGGACGACGGGAGAGCGGCGTGAACGACAGGCCTCCCGACGGAGGCCGGCCGGGCCACCGGCTAGGGGCCGTTGAGGAAAAGGACGCGCGCAGCACGCC
Source organism: Kiloniellales bacterium (assembly GCA_036444135.1). GTDB lineage: Bacteria > Pseudomonadota > Alphaproteobacteria > Kiloniellales > JAKSDN01 > JAZFZX01. The sequence goes on from JAZFZX010000219.1 coordinate 1,766, forward strand.
GGTCGTGCCGCCGCAACGTTTTGGATTCTTCCTGGTCCCGCAGTTTCCCATGATGGCCTTCACCTCGGCGGTCGAGCCGATGCGCGCCGCCAACCGCCATGCGGTCAAAGAGCTCTACACCTGGCAGGTGATCTCCGCGGACGGACAGCCGGTGACCGCGTCCAACGGCATCGATGTCGGTGCCCATGTGGGCCTCGGCGACGGCGGACGCCTGGATACCCTGTTCGTCGTGGCCGGCCTTCAGGCTCACACCTACCAAGACAAGCACGTGTTCGCCTGGCTGCGCCGTCTCGCGCGGACCGGCTGCCGGATGGGCGCCCTGTCGACCGGCAGCTATCTGCTGGCGCGGGCCGGTCTGCTGGAGGGCTACCGCTGCACCATCCATTGGGAAAACGCCGCCGCCTTCCGCGAGGATTTCTCCAACATCGAGGTGAGCGAAGAGCTTTTCGAATTCGATCGCGGCCGCCTGACCTGCTCCGGGGGCACCGCGGCGCTCGACCTCATGCTCTCGCTAATCGCGCTGGAGCACGGCCGCGACCTGGCCACACATGTCGCCGAGCAGTTCATTCACGAGCGCATTCGCGACACCCACGACCATCAGCGCATGGCTCTGCGCAACCGCCTCGGCATCAGCCATCCCAAGATGCTGGCGGTCATCGGCGACATGGAACAGCACCTGGAAGACCCCCTGCCCCGCGCCGAGCTGGCGCGCCGCGCCAACCTGTCGTCGCGGCAGCTCGAACGACTGTTCCGCAAATATTTGAGCCGCACGCCGACGCACTACTACCTGGAACTGCGGCTCTACAGGGCGCGCCACCTGCTGATCGAGACGACCCTTTCGGTGCTGGATGTGGCTTTGGCGTGCGGCTTCGTCTCCGCGTCGCACTTTTCCAAGTGCTACCGCGAGTTCTTTGGCAAGACCCCGCGCGAGGAGCGCCTGAAGACGGCGTGACACCGGCGCCGCTTGACTCCGCCGCGGCGGAACCCAATCTGCATTTCTACCTGATTTTTATGGGAAAAATAGAATAAACACATATCGCATGTGTGTTTCCCGCGCTTTACCTTTGCCGTAACCTGGGTTAGCACGGTCTCCCACACAGTGCACCGAACCAACGGCCGCCGTCACGGGGGCCGGGGCAACGGATCTTGAAGGGGTACGACGGCATGGCCGATCTCGTCCTCGCTGACGGCTTTGCATTCGAGGACCTTTACACGGTCGAAGGTCTGGCGCGTCTCGACGCGGCGTTCTTTGCGACGCTGCAGTCGGACCGGCCGGACCTTGCCAAGCGCTTGCAGACGGCGCGCTTGGACGCCGCCTTCGCCGCTTCACTGGACGCGGAGCGGCTGAAGGCCGAGGGCCAGGACCTCGGCGCGCTGGACGACAAGGAACAATCCGCCCTGCTGATCGAGTTGGCGCCCTATCTGGATGATTTTCTCGGCCGGCTGTTCGGCATCGAGGCGGACTTGCGGGCCCTCGCCACGCGCCAGGATGCCCTGGCACCGCTTTATACGGTCAAGCGGCTGTTCGTGCAGCGGCGCGCCGGCAAACAGGTCAGGCCGGAAGACGCGCAGGCGCTCGACGGCGACGGCCTGGCCCGCGAGCTCGAGCAACTGGGGGCGCCGCCGTCGGACGAGCTGGCCTGCGCCACGCGCATCGCCGCCTGGCTCGACGACCAAGAGGCGCACGGCGAGGAACTGGCCGCCGCGCGGGACTACGCCGCCTGGGCGCTCTACAGCGAGGACGGCCGCGCCCGACATGCCGCCGGCGTACTGTTCAAACAGCCGGACAAGGTCGATCCCTACCACCTGATTCCCGTGGAGGAGACGGCGGCCGACGGCGTATGCGCCTACGTCCTGCCGGAATCGGACCTGCGGCGGCGCGAGGGGTTCGGACTGACCGACCAGGGCATGGACCTGACCCATGCCCTCGATCACATGAACTACTGCATTCTTTGCCATCACCAGGGCAAGGATTCCTGTTCGCGGGGCCTGAAGGACCGTGACGGCGCGTTCCGCAAGACCGTCTTCGACGTGCCGCTGGCCGGCTGTCCGCTCGAGGAAAAGATCTCGGAAATGCACGAGGCCAAGCGCGCCGGTCTGGCGCTGGGCGCGCTCGCCGTGGCCGTCATCGACAATCCCATGGTCGCCGGCACCGGGCACCGCATCTGCAACGACTGCATGAAAGCCTGCATCTACCAGAAGCAGGAACCGGTCGATATTCCCCAAGCCGAGACCCGCATTCTGAAGGACGTGCTGGAGCTGCCCTGGGGCTTCGAGATCTATGGCCTGCTGACCCGCTGGAATCCCTTGAAGCTCCGCCATCGCCTGCCCCGCCCGGATAGCGGACGCAAGGTGCTGATCGCGGGCCTCGGGCCGGCCGGCTACACGCTGGCTCATTTTCTCCTGAACGACGGCCATACCGTGGTCGCGATCGACGGCCTCAAGATCGAGCCGCTGGACCCCCAGCTTTCAGGGGTCGCGGCCGACGGCAAGCGGGCGGCCTTCCGGCCAATCCGCGCCCTCGACGATCTGCGCGAGCCGCTCGATGAACGGATCATGGCGGGCTTCGGCGGGGTCGCCGAGTACGGCATCACCGTGCGTTGGGACAAGACGTTCCTCAAGGTGATCCGGCTGCTCATCGAGCGGCGCGAACGCTTCGCCATGTACGGCGGCGTGCGCTTCGGCGGCACCATCACCCTGGAACAGGCGTTCGAGATGGGCTTCGACCATGTGGCGCTGGCCATCGGCGCGGGCCGCCCGACGGTGCTGCCCATCCCCAACGGCCTGGCCCGCGGCGTGCGCGCGGCCTCGGATTTCCTGATGGCGCTCCAGCTCACCGGTGCGGCCAAGACGGATTCCATCGCCAACATGCAGCTCCGGCTGCCGGTGGTAGTGATCGGCGGCGGCCTGACCGCCATCGATACGGCGACTGAGGCGCTCGCCTACTATCCGGTGCAGGTCGAGAAGTTCCTGGCCCGCTACGACACCCTGGTGGCGGAGCGGGGCGAAGACGCGGTGCGCGCCGCCTGGGACGAAGAAGAGCGCGCAATCGCCGACGAATTCCTCGCCCACGCGCGGGCCATCCGCGCCGAACGCGCCGCGGCCGAGGATGCGGGCCGCGAGCCTCGCATCCGCGAGCTCTTGGAAGGCTGGGGCGGAGTCACCATCGCCTACCGCAAGCGGCTGACCGATGCGCCGAGCTATACCCTCAACCACGAGGAAGTCGGCAAAGCGTTCGAGGAAGGCATCCGCTTGGTGGAATGCATGTCGCCGCAGGCCGTGGATGTGGACGCGCACGGCCACGCCCGCGCCATCCGCCTCAACAAGCTGCAGCATGTGCGCGACGGCACCGGCTGGATCACGCTCGATACCATCGAGATCCTGCCGGCGCGCAGCGTGCTGGTCGCCGCGGGCACCCAACCCAACACCGTGCTCGGCCGCGAGCACCCGAACGACGTGGCGCTCGACGGCCGCTACTTCCAGGCGGTCGACGAGGCAGGCAAACCGGTGTCGCCCGAACGCACGGCCAAACCCGATGCGGTGCACATCCTCGCCCGGGTGCGCGACGACGGCCGCGCGGTCAGTTTCTGGGGCGACGTGCATCCCTCCTTCGCCGGCAACGTGGTCAAGGCGATGGCGAGCGCCAAGCAGGGTTATCCCGTCGTCACGCGCCTTCTCGCGCGCCACCAGCCGGCGCGCGACGAGAGCGCCGACGACCTGTTCGCGCGCCTCGACGATACCTGGCGGGCGACGGTGCACGCCGTAAACCGGCTGACGCCGACCATCGTCGAGGTGGTGGCCCGGGCGCCGGGCGCCGCGCGCGCCTTCCACCCTGGCCAGTTCTACCGGCTGCAGAACTTCGAGACCCGCGCGCCGCGCGTGAGCGGCACGACGCTGGCCATGGAGGGGTTGGCGATGACCGGAGCCTGGGTGGACCGGGAGGAAGGTTTGCTCAGCCTCATCATCCTCGAGATGGGCGGCTCGTCGGACATCTGCGCGCTGTTGCAGCCCGGCGACCCGGTGATCGTCATGGGTCCGACCGGCACACCGACCGAGATCGGCGACGGCGAGACCGTGCTACTGGCCGGTGGCGGGCTCGGCAACGCGGTGCTGTTCTCGATCGGCCGGGCGTTCCGCGAGGCGGGCAACCGCGTGCTCTACTTCGCCGGCTACAAGAAACTCGAGGACCGCTACAAAATCGAAGAGATCGAGGCGGCTGCCGACGTGGTGGTATGGGCCTGCGACGAGGCACCCGGGTTCGCGGCCGACCGGCCGCAGGACATGAGCTTCACCGGCACCATCGTCGAGGCCATGGTCGCCTATGCCGAAGGCGCGCTGGGGGAGCCGACGATCGCGCTGGCCGACGTAGACCGCGTCATCACCATCGGTTCGCAGGGCATGATGGCGGCGGTGGCCCAGGCCCGCCACGGCCTGCTGCGCCAGCACCTCAAGCCCGGGCACAAGGCGATCGGCAGCATCAACTCGCCGATGCAGTGCATGATGAAGGAAATCTGCGCCCAGTGCCTGCAGCCGCACCGCGATCCACGGACCGGCCAGGAGTCCGTGGTGTTCTCCTGCTACAGCCAGGACCAGCCGTTGGATCACGTCGACTTCCAGGCGCTCGGCGCCCGGCTCCGGCAGAATTCGGTACAGGAAAAGCTAACGGCGCAGTGGGTCGACCGCTGCCTGAAGGAACTCAAGGTGCGTGACGCCGCCTGAGGGCCGCCTGCGTGGCCGGAGGCACGCTGAAACAGCGCGCCCAAGGTCGCGAATGCCGTGGCCCGATCGAGCCCTCGAAGCCCCTGATTTCCTTTGGTTTCTGAGGGACTTGTCGCATTTCAGATAGGTTCTGTCGCGCCAGAAAAAGCGCGCCCCTCGGGGGAGCCGTACCAACGGGAAAGGTACGCGGTCTCGGCTGCGTGCTTTTTTTGTCGCAAGGGGTGCGCCGATGGCGGACGAGGACGATATCGTTCTAGCAGAGCTGGACGACGAAGAGCTGGCCCAGCAGATGATGGACGACCTCTACGACGGTCTCAGGGAGGAGATCGAGGAGGGGGTCAACATCTACCTCGAGCGCGGCTGGACGCCATACAACATCCTGACCAAGGTGCTGGTCGAGGGCATGCGGATCGTGGGCATCGATTTCCGCGACGGCATCCTCTTCGTGCCGGAGGTCCTGTTGGCGGCGAACGCCATGAAGGGCGGCATGGTGATCCTGCGTCCCCTGCTGGCCGAAACCGGGGCCGAGCAGGTCGGCAAGATGGTTGTCGGTACGGTCAAGGGCGACATCCACGACATCGGCAAGAACCTGGTCGGCATGATGATGGAGGGCGCCGGGTTCGAGATCATCGACCTGGGCATCAACAACCCGGTCGAGAACTACCTGGAGGCGCTGGAGGAGCACAAACCGGAAATCCTCGGCATGTCGGCCCTGCTGACGACCACCATGCCGTACATGAAGGTCGTGATCGACACCCTCAAGGAAAAGGGTATTCGCGATGATTATATCGTGCTGGTCGGCGGCGCCCCCTTGAACGAGGCCTTCGCCGAGGCCATCGGTGCCGACGCCTATTGCCGGGACGCGGCCGTGGCGGTCGAGACCGCCAAGGAGCTGGTGGCCCGGCATCACAATATTCGCCGCGGCGGCGGCACCGCGGCCTAGAGCGGCGTATCTGATATGGGAGCGGTGACCATGGTCAGCCGCCCGAACGAAAGCGGCCCTCCGAAAACGCTGCTGATCGCCTGCGGCGCCCTGGCGCGGGAGATCGTGGATTTGATTCGGCTCAACGGCTGGACGCACTTCAGCGTCACCTGCCTGCCCGCCATTTGGCACAATACTCCGGAAAAGATTCCCGAGGCCGTGCGCCGCAAGATCCGCGAAGCTCGGGACGACTATGACCGGATACTCGTGGTCTACGGCGATTGCGGCAGCGGCGGCATCCTGGACCAGGTGCTGGAAGAAGAGGGCGTCGAGCGGATCGACGGACCGCACTGCTATGCCTTTTATTCGGGCGTAAGCGATTTCCTGGCCCAGGCCGACGCTGACCCGGCGTGCTTCTACCTGACCGATTATCTGGCGCGCCATTTCGAACGCCTGATCATCGAAGGCCTCGGCATCGACCGGCACCCGGAGCTGCTGCCCATGTATTTCGGCAACTACAAGACCCTGGTCTACCTGGCGCAGACCGACGACCCGGACCTGAAGGCCAAGGCCGAAGCCGCGGCGGCACGCCTGGGCCTGGCCTACGAATACCGCCGCACCGGCTACGGCGAGCTGGGCAGCTTCCTGCAGGCCGCGAGCGACGAAGAGGACACCGGAAGATGGCACGGTTGACGATCGTTTATTGGCGGGACATTCCGGCCCAGGTCATCGTCAAGGCCGGCCGCGACAACGCGAAACGCCAACTGAGCGAGCGCTTCGAGAAGGCGATCGACCGCGCGGCCATGCGCGCCCAGTTGCGCGACACGGATTCCTACCTGTCCGAATGGCGGCGCGCCGAGCCGGTGGACTGCGGCGACGATCTGGAGGCCGAGGCCGAAGCGGCAGCCCAAAGGCTGGAATCGGACTACGACGAGGATCGGCTGCGGGCGCTGGTCTCGGCCGGCGGTCTGGAGCAGGCATAGGTGGGCATGACGCGATGGCTGCCTTGCAAGACAAACCGGGCACCGGAACGCTACCATCCGAGCGCCAGCAGCAGATCATCGATTTCGTGCGCGGCTTCTCGATCGAGACGACGCCCGGATCGGCGCTGAAGATTCCCGACTATCGCGAGCACCTGCGGCCGGGCGCGACGGTGTCCGTGACCTTCCTGCCCGGTTCGGATTTCGCCGACACCATCAGAACAGCCAAGCGCCTCAAGGACGAGGGGTTCGAACCGGCGCCCCACTTCGCCGCGCGCTCCATACCCGGCCGGGCAGCGCTCGAGGACTGTCTGAAGGGGCTTCAGGACGAGGTCGGCTGCACCGAAGTCGTGGCCCTCGGCGGCGCGGTCAACAACCCGGTCGGCGATTTCGACAGCTCCATGCAGCTCTTGGAGACCGGGCTGTTCGACAAATACGGCATCAAGAAAATCGGCCTCGCCGGGCATCCGGAGGGCAGCTGGGACATTCCGGCCAAAGCCCTGAGCGAGGCCCTGGATTGGAAGAACGCCTTCGCGGAACGTAGCGACGCCGACTTCTACCTGGCGACCCAGTTCTGCTTTGAGGCGGCGCCGATCATCGCGTGGGACAAGGCCATTCAGGCCACTGGCAACAGATTGCCGATCCATATCGGCGTGCCGGGCCTGGCGACGCTCAAGACCCTGATCAACCATGCCAAGGCCTGCGGCATCGGCCCGTCCATGCGGATTCTGACGCGCCAAGCGCGGAACATCACCAAACTCATGACCGTCAAGGCGCCGGACCGTCTGATCGCGGACCTCGCCCACTACAAGGCCAGCGACCCGGCATGCGGCATCCGCCAAGCCCACATCTATCCCCTGGGCGGCCTGCGCCGTTCGGCGCTTTGGGTTTACGCCGTGCTGGACGGTGATTTCACGCTCGGCAAAGACGACCGGTCCTTTACGATCGACCGGGAACTCCCTTAGGCCCGGAGCCGAAGCAAACGATGGTGTATCGCTCAGATCAGGAATTCGCCCTCGCGAATCCGGCAATTCAACATATAGTCACAGCGGCCAACGCCAGCCCTTCGCG
>JAZFZX010000220.1:0-3227 GCA_036444135.1 Kiloniellales bacterium
GCGTGCAATAAATGAAAAGTATATAAAATGCGTTCTTTGGTTAATACTAATCGTTAAATAATTAATTATTGTAGATAGTCGAAAGATATGTTAAATAGATTTTAAGTTTGATTTCGACATAGTTAAAGCAAATGGTAAATATTAGATATGCGACTATCTTTCACGGGGGATTGGGCCCGACACAAGTGGCGGTTTAGCCGGTCGGGCCGGGAAGGCGGCCGCATGGAGAGGAGAGGACAGTTGGCAGGCGAATACGTCAGCCCATATCTGGAACGCCGTTTGCGCGCGTACGAGGAAGTGCGTCAGAAGCAGATTTCGCGGCGCGCCCTGGACGCGGTAATCCTGGAGACACTCACGGAGGCCAAGTCCGCCGGCCACGGCCCGGTGGGACAGATCGACCTGGCGAGCCACGCTGCGCTGGAGGCGCATCCCGACATGAGCGCCCTCGATGCGCTCGAGGCCGTCGAGCGGATCCGGCGCCGGTCGCTCCTCTAGATTCCGCCCAAGTCCTGAAACCTTTGCGGCAGCCGGGATGGCCGGCGGGCAGGCGGTCAATCGTGGGTATCGGCAGACCCGCCGCAGGTTCCGGCCTTACTGCGTGGCCTCCTTCAGGTAGGCGATGATGTCGATCCGATCCTGTTCATTCTTGAATCCGGGAAAGCTCATCTTGGTCTTGGGCACCAGATCTTTGGGCTTGGTGACAAAAGCGTCGAGCGTCTCCTCGTCCCAGACGATGCCGGATTCCTTCATCGCCTTTGAATATTTGTAGCCCTCGACGCTGCCGGCGGTCCGGCCGAACAGGCCGAAGAGGCTGGGACCGACCTTCTTCTTGCCTTCCTCCAGGGAATGGCAGGTTTTGCACCTCTTGAACAACTTCTCGCCCTTGGCCAGATCGGCGCCGGCGAGGGCCTGGTGACTGGCGAGAGCGAAAACGCCCGCTGCGAGCGCCGCGATAAGGTTTGATCTCCGCATACTCTGTCTCCCTGTACAGTCCCTAAGCCCGGCGCTCGGGCTTAGCCAGCCCCCTGGCCGTTTCCGATGCGACCGGCGCCTTTGCAGGAATCGAACGGCGTATCGGCGGTTCCGGCGCGCGACGCGACCTGAGTTGGCGCCAGCCATTCCAGTTGCAATACCTGAATGATGTAATCTGCCGCTTTGGCTCGATCAACTCCTTTTGACATTCACGTTTCCTGCGGGGCTGGGGCCGGGCAGATTCCAAGCGCCCAGCGGCCGGGTGAATCGCTCTGGCTGGCGGCCGTCCGCTTTGCTATGGTCTCGCTCCCTTGCGGGGCAGTGGGCCGGCGCGGATTTGGGTGTTGGGACATGGGTCATATCGGCTATGCGGGTGATGTAACCTCCCAGGAGGTGTGGGAGATCCTGCGGCAGCGGGGCGATGCCGTTCTGGTCGATTGCCGCACCGATGTCGAGTGGTGCTTTGTCGGCTTGCCCGATCTTGCGGAGCTGAATAAGAAGCCGCTGATGATTGCCTGGCAGACCTATCCCGACATGCACGTAAACGAAAGCTTCGAGAAGGAGATTCAGGCCAAAGGCGTGCGGCCGGATCAAACCATATTGCTGATCTGCCGCTCCGGCCAGCGCTCGCGGCTCGCCGCGATGGCCTTGACCTCCGCCGGTTACCGCCACTGCTATAACGTGGCCGACGGCTTCGAGGGGCCGCACGACGAACGGCGGCAAAGGGGCCGGGTCGAAGGTTGGAAGGTGGCCGGCCTGCCGTGGACCCAAGGTTGAGACCGGCTTCCACTCGAGCGTTTCCGATTAGGAGCAGACGGCGATGAGCGACGATCGCTCAGCACGAGGCAACCCAGAAACCTGGCGTCAGCAAACCCGGATGGTGCGCGGCGGTTTGGCCCGCAGCGCCTTCGACGAAACGGCCGAGGCCATCTTCATGACCTCCGGCTACGTGTACGAGAGCGCCGAGGAGGCCGAAGCGGCCTTCAAGGGCGAGCACGCGCGCTTCGTCTACTCCCGCTATGCCAATCCGACCGTGTCCATGTTCGAGGAACGCCTGCGCCTGCTCGAGGGGGCCGAGGTCTGCCGCGGCACGGCCAGCGGCATGGCGGCCGTCTTCGCCGCGCTCATGTGCCAGTTGAAGGCCGGGGACCGGGTGGTCTCCTCGCGGGCGCTGTTCGGCTCGTGCCAGTACATCGTGGCGGAGATCCTGCCGCGATTCGGAATCGAGACCCAACTGATCGACGGCCGCGACCTGTCCGCCTGGGAGGCGGCCCTGGCGCCGGGCGCTGATGCGGTCTTCCTGGAGACGCCGTCCAACCCGATGCTGGAGATCATCGATCTCGCCCAGGTCTGCGAGATGGCGCACCGGGCCGGGGCGCGGGTCATCGTCGACAATGTCTTCGCGTCGCCGGTCCTGCAGAAACCCATGGAATACGGCGCCGACATCGTGATCTATTCGGCCACCAAGCACATCGATGGCCAGGGGCGCTCGCTGGGCGGTGCCATTTTGGCATCGCAGGCGTTCGTCGACGACCACCTGACCAGTTTCACGCGCCATACCGGCCCGTCGCTCAGCCCCTTCAACGCCTGGATCCTGCTCAAGGGGCTGGAGACCCTGGAGTTGCGGATGGCGCGGCACTGCGCAAACGCGCGGGCGATCGCCGAATTTCTGGAGGGTCAACCGGGCGTAGAGCGAGTTCTCTATCCCGCCCTGGACAGTCATCCGCAACGGGCACTGGCCGGGAAGCAGATGGCCGACAGCGGGTCGATCGTCGCCCTGGAGCTGGCGGGCGGCAAGGCGAACGCCTTCCGGATGATCAATGCGCTGCGGGTCATCGACATCTCGAACAATCTGGGCGATTCCAAAAGCCTGATCACGCATCCATCGACCACGACCCACCAGCGCCTGACACCCGAGGCGCGGGCCGAGTTGGGAATCGGCGAGGGATTGTTGCGGCTATCGGTCGGCCTCGAAGATCCCGAGGACTTGAAGGAAGACTTGGCGCAGGCTCTCGGGGCCTAATACCAGCGGTTATAGATATTGACTCATTTCACCGCGGCGATTTTGGCGCGCCGGCTAGGAGCGAGCCGCGCCGTAGTGCCGGACACTTCAAGCGACGAGCGACGCCGCCGGCGGCCAAAAGCGCCCGGCCTTCGGTGGGGCAAATCGGCCCGCCGGGTGTGTTGCGCCGCTCGCCCGATAGCACCCGCATCGCGCGTCACGCCGCGCCTGCCCGGACGGTCCGATTTCGTGC
>JAZFZX010000221.1:0-14992 GCA_036444135.1 Kiloniellales bacterium
CTTCGGCGCTGCGGCGAGGCGCCTTCGCTCAGCATTCCGGGGCGCATGCTGCCGCGCCTGGAAAAGGAGCTTTAGGAACCGGCGTGGAATGGCCCGGACCGCCCCGGAAATTCACCATTCGCGCCGCGCGCAGATTCGCTGTACCGCGGCCGGGCGCGGGTCGTCGACCACGAGATTCTCATAGGCAAGCACGCCGAGGCGACCGCGTACCGCCTCGAGAAGCTCACCCGGTTTGAGCAGAAAGTCGGGATTGCGCGGCCGTCCGTATCGCTCGTTGCCCTCGGCAAAGGTCTCGTAAAGCAGCAGCCCGCCGGGCGCCACGGCATCGACCAGGGTGGGCAGCAGCGGCCGGTAAAGATAGTTCGTCACGACCACCGCGTCGAACTGGCGGCCGGGAAGGGGGAAGGGGCGCCCGTCCTCGAGGTCGGCCGCCAGCGTCTCAAGGTTCGGATGTCCTGCCAGGTCGGCCAGGCCAGCGATGTCGTGGTCCAGCGCCGTGACCCGGCAGCCGCGGGCGAGGAACAGCCGCGCATGGCGGCCCGTGCCGCAGGCCAGGTCCAGCACGCGCCCACGGTCGGCAACGAGCGGCGCGAAACGTTCGATCCAGGCCGATGGTGCGACAGGCGCGGTGTGTTCCGATCCTCGGTCCCGCGTGGCGCCGTCATCCCCGGAAGCGGGGTTTGTTCGCTTGTTGTTCATGTCCGCGCCGATATTGTGCCAGGGAAAGCTTGAGCATAGAACGGTTTGCCGCCATCTATGAATGCCGGTAGCGAGTCTCAAGGGACGCAACCACCGGCCCCTCGGGGCCAAGCGAGCGAGCATGATCCTTTATAACCTGAGGTGCGAAAAGGACCACCTGTTCGAAACCTGGTTCCGGGAGTCCGCCGCCTATGACGCGCAGGCGGCGGCGGGCGATATCCAATGCCCGGTGTGCGGCTCCATCAAGGTCGAGAAGGCCATCATGGCCCCACGCGTGGCCAAGTCGGCCGGGCGAAACCGTTCGGCACCTGCGGACACGGCCGCGAAGACGCCTGCACCTGCCGAAATGGGCGTGACCGGGACCACCGCCAAGGCCGTGCGGGAGGTCGCGCAATCCGCCAAGCTGCGCCGGACGCTTCTCGATCTGCGCCGCCAGGTGGAGGAGAACTTCGACTATGTCGGCCCGGAGTTCGCGGAAGAGGCCCGCAAGATCCATTACGGCGAGAGCGACGAACGAGCGATCTACGGCGAGACCAGTGACGACGACGCCCAAGCGCTGGAAGAAGAAGGCGTGAGCGTGCGGCGCATCCCTTGGCTGCCCCGGGATAGCTCTTGAGCGGCCCGGCGCCGCCAAAGGCCCCGCGCAAAGCGCCGGCAGAGCCTATTCCTTCTCCCCGAAGACCATGTAATTGACGTCGAGGTCGCGCGAGCGCCGCCAGGCGTCCGTGAGAGGGTTGTAGGTGACGCCCGTAATCTGCGAAACAGTGATTCGGCCGCGGCGCAGCGCCGCAGCCAGCTCTGACGGCCGCACGAAACGGCGCCAGTCGTGCGTGCCCCGCGGCAGCCAGCGCAGAAGGTACTCCGCCCCGACGATGGCCAGCAGGAAGGCCTTGGGCGTCCGGTTGAGTGTCGCCACCACCATGGCGCCGACCGGTTTGACCAGGGCGCAGCTGGCGTCCAGGAAGCCGTCGAGATCGGCGACGTGTTCAACCACCTCCATGTTGAGGACCAGGTCGTAACGCTCCCCGGCCTCGGCCAGGGCCTCTGCCGTGGCATGGCGGTAGGTGATCGACAGGTCGGCTTGTTCAGCGTGCAGCGCGGCGATCCGCACGTTTTCTTCCGCCGCATCGATGCCGGTAACGCGCGCACCGAGGCGGGCCAGGGGCTCGCACAGCAGACCGCCGCCGCAACCGATGTCCAGCACATCCAGGTCGGCCAGCGGGCGATCGGCCAAAGCATCGCGTCCGAAGTGCGCGGCTGCCTGATCGCGGATGAAGGCCAGACGGGTCGGATTGAGGCGGTGCAGGGGTCGGAACGCGCCGTCGGGATCCCACCAGGCCTCTGCCATGGCGGCAAACTTCGCGACCTCCTCGGCGTCGACGCTCGGCGCCGTTTTACGCCTGCCTGTCTTTGCTCCCATTCCTGCGCCTTCCGCCGGGGCCCGTCACCCCGGCCGCCCTTGTAAGCCCAATGTCTAGAGAGTATGGATAGCCGCCTCGGTCCGGGCAAGTTATGGCCCGGCACCAGGCCGATGGACGAAATTCCGACTAGCAGGAGCGGTCATGGCCCGGATCGTCATGAAATTCGGCGGCACCACCGTGGCCGACGTGACGCGCATCCAAAACGCCGCGCAGCGAATCAAGGCGGAGGTGGACGCGGGCCACCAGGTCGCCGCCGCCGTCTCGGCCATGGCCGGCGTGACCAACCAGCTGGTCGACTATGTGGACCAGGTCGCCCGGATCTCCGACCTGCGCGAATACGACGTGGTGGTGTCCTCAGGCGAACAGGCGGCGGCGGGATTGCTCGCCATCGCCTTGCAGGAGATGGGGGTTGCCGCGCGCTCCTGGTTGGGCTGGCAGGTGCCGGTTCATACCAATGACGCCCACGGCAGCGCCCGCATTGAATCTATCGATGTCGACGACATCCTACGCCGCATGGACGATGGCCAGGTCGCGATCGTCGCGGGCTTCCAAGGCGTCGCCCCGGACGGACGGATCACCACCTTGGGCCGCGGCGGCACCGACACCTCGGCGGTGGCGCTTGCTGCCGCCCTGGGGGCTGAGCGTTGCGACATCTATACGGACGTGGACGGCGTCTATACCAGCGACCCGCGAATCGTGACCAAGGCCCGCAAGCTGGACCGCATCACCTATGAAGAAATGCTGGAAATGGCCTCCGTGGGCGCCAAGGTGCTGCAGACACGTTCGGTCGAACTGGCCATGAAACACGGGGTTCGGATTCAGGTGCTCTCGGCGTTCGAGCCTGGCCCGGGAACCCTAGTCGTGGATGAGGATGAAATCGTGGAAAAGGCAATCGTCAGCGGAATCGCGTACAGCCGGGACGAGGCGAAGATCACGCTGCGGCAGGTGCAGGACCGGCCCGGCGTTGCGGCGGCTATTTTCGGGCCCCTGTCCAAATCCGCCATCAACGTCGACATGATCGTCCAGAACGTGTCGACCGAGGGCAATACCACCGATCTCACCTTTACCGTGGGAAAGGCGGAATTCGAGCGCGCCCTCAAGGTCATCGAGGACAATTGCGCACACCTGGATTACGCCGAGCTGTCGGGCGATCCGAACGTGGTGAAGGTCTCGGTGATCGGCGTCGGCATGCGCAGCCACGCGGGTGTGGCGCAGCAGATGTTCACGGCGTTGGCCGAAAAGGGCATCAATATCCAGGTCATTACGACGTCGGAAATCAAGATCAGCGTTCTGGTGGCCGAGGAATACACCGAACTGGCCGTTCGAGCCCTGCACACCGCCTACGGGCTCGATGCGGCTTAGTGCCCAAAAGCCATTTCAGGCGGGCGCGCAGGAAATAGTTTGCCCAAGGCTTCTTGTTGTTTGCTGTCATCGGGGGATTTTTGTTAAAAGACGCAGTGGTAGACCGGCAACGGAGTCGTATTTGCGCGCCGGTTCGCTTTGCGATTTGTCAATCGTTAACGGGCAGTATCGGTCCCCATCACCGGTCGGCTGAACGAGAAAAATTATTCCGCCATGGCGGATTCGAAGAAGAAGACATTCGTGAATCGCCTGACCCGGCGCAGGACCGAGTCGAGCCGCTCACCTCGCGTGAGTGAGGCCGTGCCGACTGTGGCCCTTGCCGGGGAGAGCATCGCCGCCGTCTTGCGCAGCGCGCGCGAGGACCTGGGACGCGAGCTGAACCGCGTTGCTACCGATCTCAAGATCCGCAGGGTGTACCTGCAAGCCATCGAGGACGGCCGCTTCGACGACCTGCCCGGCGCCACCTATGCGGTCGGATTCGTACGGGCGTATGCGGATTACCTGGGTTTGGAGAGCGAGGAGATCGTCGCCCGCTTCAAAGACGAGGTCGAGAGCCTGAACGAACAGCTGCAACTGGTTTTTCCGGCCCCGGTCCCCGAAAGCAAGATCCCCGGGGGTGCCTTGCTTCTGGTGTCGGCATTGCTGGTGGGGCTGGCCTATGGCGGCTGGTTCTACCTGTCCGGCAGCGACCGCCAGTTGGTAGACTGGATTCCCGATGTGCCGGAGCGCTTGCAGTCGCTGGTCACCGATGCGCCCGATAACAGCGCCGCCGCGCCGGAGGGGTTGGCCGAGGCGCAGCCCGCGGCCGCTGTAGAGGACACGCCGGCTTCGCGGGAGCCGATGGAGCCGCAAGAGATGCTCGACACCCTGCCCGCGGCCGGCGATGTGGAGCAAGCCGCCGCCGGGGCGCCCGAAATCTACACGGCGCCAGCTGTGGCGGGCGGCTCGACCGGGCAACCCGCCGCCGGAAGCGCCACCTTGGACGAGATCGTGCAGGCCGCCTCTCCGGAGGCGCCCCGGGCAACGGGGCCTGCGCTTGACGTGTCGACGCCGGAGCTGGTCAGCGTGGCGGCCGGTCCTGTCGCGTTGGCCGCCGATAGTATTCCGCTGGCACCCTCGCCGGAGGGGCTTCTGCCGCAGGTCGAGGCCCGCGAGCCCCGCGTATACGGCGCCGAGAACGCCGTCGCCCGCATCGTGTTGCGGGCGCTGTTGGACAGTTGGGTACAGATTCGCGATGCCGAGGACAGCCTGCTTCTGACACGCGTTCTGCAGCCGGGTGATACCTACCGGGTCCCGGAACTCTCCGGCCTCACGCTTCTGACCGGCAATGCTGGGGGGCTGCAGATCGAGGTCGACGGCGCGGTCGTACCGCCATTGGGCCCGGTGGGCGCGGTGCGCCGCAACATCGCGCTCGATCCGGAACGGCTGCTCGACGGGACCGCTGCGGCCCAGTAGGCGACGGCCCGGCTTGGCCTGCGGGCTTGAAGTTCCGCCGTGGCTGGCGCATCTTCCCTGGAGAATCGGTTAAATCGCGGCAGCTCTGGGCGGTTTTCGGTGTGGTCAGCGCCGGGATTGCCGAGGACTGGACCTGCCAGCGCCGTGTAAGACGAAAGCCGAGCGATGAGCGTTCGCCCCTATCGGGACATCCACCGCCGCACATCGCGGCAAATTCACGTCGGCAAGATAGCGGTCGGCGGCGATGCGCCGATCAGTGTCCAATCCATGACCAATACGCCGACGGAGGACGTGGCCGCGACCGTTCGGCAGATCCGCGAGCTCGAGATCGCGGGTGCGGACATCGTGCGCGTCTCTTGCCCGAATCCGGAATCAACGGCGGCCTTGAAGGAGATCGTGCCCGAGGTGACGGTGCCGATCGTCGCCGACATTCACTTCCATTACAAACGGGCGATCGAGGCCGCGGAGGCGGGCGCCGCCTGTCTCAGGATCAATCCCGGCAACATCGGCGTCCAAGAACGCGTGCGCGAGGTGGTCAAGGCGGCGCGCGATCACGGCTGTTCCATGCGCATCGGCGTAAACGCCGGTTCGCTGGAACGCGACCTGCTGGAAAAATACGGCGAGCCTTGCCCCGAGGCGATGGTCGAAAGCGCGCTCAACCACGCCAGGATTCTGGAGGATCTGGATTTTCGGGAATTCAAGATCTCCTGCAAGGCTTCCGACGTCTTCCTGGCGGTGGCGGCCTATATGGGCCTGGCGGAGGCGTGCGATTATCCGATTCACATCGGCATCACCGAGGCAGGAGGATTGCGCAGCGGCACGGTCAAGTCGGCCATCGGGATGGGCAATCTCCTGTGGTCCGGCATCGGCGACACCATACGGGTCTCGCTATCCGCCGATCCGGTGGAGGAGGTCAAGGCCGGGTTCGACATTCTGAAGTCGCTGGGCCTGCGCCACCGGGGCGTCAACGTGATCTCCTGTCCGTCGTGCGCGCGCCAGCAGTTCGAAGTCATCAGGACGGTGGAAATATTGGAAGAACGCCTGGCGCACATTACGACCCCCATGAACGTTTCGGTGATTGGCTGCGTCGTCAATGGCCCCGGCGAAGCGCGCGAAACCGATATCGGACTGACGGGCGGCGGCAACAACACCCACATGGTCTATATCGGTGGTCTGCCGGACCATCGCCTGAAGGACGCCGACGTGGTCGATCACCTGGTGGGCCTGGTCGAACAAAAGGCTGCGGAAATCGAGGCGGAACGCGCGGCCACGGAGGCCCAGGCCTCGGACGGCGACACGCCGGCGGTGCGATCGGCCACCACCTCTTAGCCCAATACACGGAGACCATGCCTTGACGGCGTTGCAGCCGGTTCGCGGCACCCGCGACATCTTGCCCGAGGAAATGCGCCGTCATCGGACGGTTATCGAGACGGCCCGCAAGCTGGCCGAATGCTATGGCTATCTGGAGATCGCGGTTCCCGTGTTCGAATTCACCGAGGTGTTCTCGCGGACCCTAGGGGAAACCTCGGACATCGTCACCAAGGAGATGTACACCTTCGCCATGAAGGAGGGCGAGCAGATCACCCTGCGCCCGGAGGCAACCGCCGGGATCATGCGGGCTATGATCTCGGGCGGTTTGAGCCAACACCTGCCGCTCAAGTTCTTCTTCGCCGGCCCGATGTTTCGCCACGAACGGCCGCAGAAGGGCCGCCAGCGCCAATTTCACCAGATCGATGTGGAGTTGCTCGGCGTGGCCGAGCCGCTGGCCGATGTGGAGGTCATCGCTCTGGGCGCGCATATCCTGGACGCGCTCGGCGTTCTCGCGCACACCACGCTGGAGCTCAACACCCTGGGCGACCCGGAGAGCCGCGCGGCCTACCGCGCCGCCCTGGTCGACTATTTCAACGAGCACCGCGATCAGCTCTCCGAAGACGGCGGCGCGCGCTTGGCGCGCAATCCCCTGCGCATCCTCGATTCAAAGGACGAGGGCGACAAGCGCCTGGTGGCCGAGGCGCCCGTCTTCCCGGATTATCTAAACCAGGAGAGCCGCGACTACTTTGCGGCGGTACGCGAGGGTCTGGATCAGCTCGGCGTCGCCTACGCGCTCGATCCGCACCTCGTTCGCGGCCTCGACTATTACACACACACCGCCTTCGAGTTCACGACCACCCGGCTGGGCGCCCAGGGCGCAGTGCTGGCCGGCGGCCGTTATGACGGCCTGTCCGAGCTGATGGGTGGCCCCGCCATGCCCGCGACCGGCTGGGCCGGGGGCGTGGAGCGGTTGGCCATGCTGCTGACCGATCCGCCCGAGGCACCCCGCACCATCGCGGTGGTTCCGATCGGCGCCGCCTGCGAGGCCGCGGCCCTGAAGCTGACACAGGACCTGCGGCGCGAGGGGTTCGCCGCCGATCTGGGCTACTCCGGCAACCTCTCAAAGCGGCTGAAGCGCGCCAACAAACTCGGCGCACGTGCCGCCATTCTCCTGGGCGAGGACGAGCTGGCCGAGGCCAGCGCGACCTTGCGCGACCTCGAAACCGGCGAGCAGGAACGCGTTCCGCTGGACGGTCTGGCGGAGCGCCTCGCCCGCTTCCGTTAGCGCGCCGTCATGGCCGAGACGCCCAGGAACGCGGCCGACAAGCTGCTGATGGTCGGTGTCAACCACCGCACGGCGCCGGCGCGCTTGCGCGACCAGCTGTTCGTGAAACCGGAGGATCAATCCACGGTGTTGGCCGAGATTCGCGCAGAAAGCATCAGTGAGGCCTTGGTGGTTTCGACCTGCGATCGCGTCGAGGTGCTGGCCGTGGCGGATGACCCGGCGGCGGCGGAGGGCGGTCTTCTCGGCGTTCTCGCCGGGCGGGCCGGGCTTTCGGCTGCGGTGCTGGATGGACAGTGCTTCCGGGCGCAAGGCCGCGAGGCCTTGGCCCATCTGTTCGCCATCGCCGCATCGTTGGAGAGCCAGGTGATCGGCGAACCCCAGGTTCTGGGACAGCTCAAGGAAAGCCATCGGGCCGCTGCCGCCGAGGGTATGATCGCCCGCCACCTGGAAGCGGTCTTGCAGGCCGCCTATGCGGCCGCCAAACGGGTCCGCAACGAAACCGCCATCGCCCAACGGCCCGTGTCGATTGCCGCCGTGGCGGCGCAGCTGGCCCGGCGGGTCCACGGCGACCTGTCGCGCTCCTCTGCGCTGCTGCTGGGCTTGGGAGAGATGGGTGAGCTGCTCGCCGGCGAACTGTGCAGCGCCGGGGTTGGCCATCTGGTGGTGGCCCACAGCTCGCAGCCGCGGGCCGAGGCGGCGGCCCATCGTCTGGGCTGCAACTATCGGCCGTGGGAAGAGTTGGCGGAGGCGCTGGCCGAGGCGGATACGGTGGTCGCGGCCTGCGGAACGGGACGCTATATCGTCACCGTGGCTCTGGCGGTGGCGGCCCTGAAAAAGCGGCGTCGGCGGCCCATATTCTTCATTGATTCCGCGGTGCCCTGCGACGTGGAGCCAGCGGTGGGCACTCTGGACGGCGCCTTCGTTTATGACCTGGCCGACCTGGAAAGCATTGTCCTGGAAGGCCGGGCCGGCCGCGAGGCGACCAGCGATGCGGCGCGGCGCATATTGGACGAAGAGCTGTCCGCCTTTCTGCGTGACCAGGCCGAACGGGACGCGGTGCCGGCCGTGGTCGCCTTACGGCACCGGTTCGAAGTGGCGCGGGAAAGCGTATTGGCGGAATCGGACCTCGACGCGGCCGAGGCGACCAGGCGTTTGATCAACCGCTTGCTGCATGGACCGAGCGAGGCCCTGCGCCGGGCCGCGATCGACGACGCGGCGGGCCGTGACGCTCTCGAACGGGCGGTCGAGTCGCTGTTCGGCGATACTGGACGAGGTGAAGCCGACGACAAGGATGACGAGGAGGATAAGGCGTGAACCTCGATGACAAGCTCGATCGCGTGGTCTCTCATTACCAGGAGCTGGGTGACCTGGTGGCCCAGTACCAGGACCCGTCCTCGCCGGACTACGCGCGCCTGATGAAGGAACATGCCGACCTTTCGCCGGTGGTCGAGCAGATCGAGTTGTTGCGCCAGTCCCAGCAGGAGCTGACCGACCTGACCGGGCTGCTGGAGGAACCCGAGCAGGACCCCGAGATGCGTGCCCTGGCGGAGGACGAGCTGCTCCGGGTCAAGGAACGCCTTCCCGTTCTGGAGCGCAAGATCCGGCTGCTGCTGCTTCCCAAGGACGCGGCCGACGACCGTAACGTGATCCTCGAAGTGCGGGCCGGCACCGGCGGGGACGAAGCCGGGCTGTTCGCCGCCGACCTGTTCCGCATGTACCAGCGCTATGCGGAGCTGCACGGCTGGCGTTTCGAGGCGCTGGGCCTGTCGGACACCGGGATCGGCGGCTACAAGGAGGCGAGCGCGGCAATTTCCGGCAAGGGCGTCTTTGCGCGGCTCAAGTACGAATCGGGGGTGCACCGGGTGCAGAGGGTGCCGGTTACGGAATCGGGCGGGCGCATCCACACCTCCGCAGCCACCGTCGCTGTCCTGCCGGAGCCCGAGGACATCGATGTGGAAATCGACGACAAGGACCTGCGCATCGACACCTTCCGGTCCCAAGGCGCGGGCGGGCAACACGTCAACACCACCGACAGCGCCGTGCGCATCACCCATCTGCCGAGCGGCATCGTGGTTTCCTGCCAGGACGAGAAGTCGCAGCACAAGAACCGCGCCAAGGCCATGAAGGTGCTGCGCGCGCGCATCTACGATGCCAAGCGCCAGGAGCAGGACGAGGCGCGCGCCGAAAGCAGAAGGGTCCAGGTGGGTAGCGGAGACCGCTCGGAGCGGATTCGCACCTACAATTTCCCGCAAGGCCGGGTCAGCGACCACCGCATCAATCTGACGCTCTACAAGCTGGACAAGGTGCTGGGCGGCGAGGCTCTGGACGAGGTGCTCGAGTCGCTGATTGCCGAGGACGAGGCCGCCCGCCTCGCCAAGGCGGAATGACGGCGCCAGCGCTTGCCCCGGAAAGGCCGCCGCCGCTTGCCGTGGAGGGCGATACGGCCGGCGTGGCGCTGTCGCGTGCGGCGGCGTTGCTGCGGGAGGCCGGAGTCGAGGGCTCGCGTCGGGACGCCCGTCTGCTGCTGGCTGAAGCGCTGAGCGCTTCGCCAGGCGCCTTGTTCGGCACGCCGGAGCAGCGGCTGAGCGGGCCGGAAGCCGCGCGTTTCGCCGGTTTCGTGGCGCGGCGCCGGGCCCGGGAACCGGTCTCCCGGATCCTCGGCCGGCGAGAGTTCTGGAGCCTGAGTTTCGCGATCGGCCCGGCGACGCTCGATCCACGGCCGGACAGCGAAGCCCTGGTCGAAGCCATTCTGGCGCGCGCCAGGGATCTCGCCGGGCCGCTCTCGATTCTGGATCTGGGCACCGGCAGCGGATGCCTCCTGCTGGCGCTCCTTTCGGAACTGCCCGAGGCGAGGGGTCTGGGCGTCGATCGGGATCCGGCAGCCCTCGCCATGGCCTGGCGCAATGCGCTGAGCCTTGGGCTCGAAGACCGCGCGGCCTTTGCCGTGGGCGATTGGGGCGCCGCGGTCGCCGGCCAATGGCGGGTGATCGTCTGCAACCCGCCTTACGTCCGGCACGCGGATGTCTGCCGCTTGGCGCCCGAGGTTGCCCGCTACGATCCGCGCGCAGCCCTGGACGGCGGTGGGGACGGCTTGGCGGCCTACCGACGGGTCATCCCCGACATTGCCGATCTTTTAGCGCCGGACGGTTTGGCCGCCGTGGAGCTTGGTTCCGACCTGGCCGATGCCGTTGAAACCCTCATTCGCGAAGCCGGGCTCGTTCCGTCGGCGCGGGCGCGTGATCTAGGTGGAATCGAGCGTTGCCTGCTGTTTGGCACCCCCCCGGCAAGAAAAAAAGGTTTGTGTGCAGGCAAGAAAGTAGTTGGAAAGGCGGGCCATCCTGACTAACTTGTGGCGATGAGCAGATGCTCCTACGCCCGTGTGGGGCGTTCCACGACCTCCTAGTAATCTGTTCGTGGCGAAGGGTTCGCAAAAAAATCGCTGTTTTGGCGATTCAGGGGTTGCGGCCAAAACTTGTTCATTGTGAAGACATCGAGAAATGAGACAGCAGCCTAGTGGACGGCGACCGCGTGGGCGGTCGAATCGCAACAAGTACGTTTCGCCCAAGGCGCAAAATTACGACAGCCACGGGCCCGATGTGCGGGTGCGCGGAAATGCGATGCAGGTTTATGAGAAATATCTGAACCTTGCGCGAGATGCGTCATCTGCAGGGGACCGGATCGTAGCCGAAGGCTGTTATCAGTTTGCGGAGCACTACTTCCGCATCTTGAATGACAGCACCGACCCGCAGCGGACATCGCCCGATCAGCAGCAGACATCGCCCGATCAGCAGCAGACATCGCCCGATCAGCAGCGGACATCGCCCGAACGGCCGCACGATGCCCCGCAGCCCTATCCGGTGCACGCAGAGCAGCCCATTATCGACGGGGCTGGTGCGAAGCCACTGGACGGCAACGGGCAGGCGCAGCCAATGGCCGGCGAGGCCACCGATGGCGGGGCGGACCCGGCAGCCACCGATGGTGAGCAGCCACCCGCGGCGCCTGAAAAGGCCATAACAAAGCCACGTGGCCGGGGCCGGCCCCGCAGCAAGGCGAAGGCCGGCAACGGGGCGGCGGACGACTCTGGGGATGATGAAGAGCCATCCGCGGAGTCGGCATCGGACGCGCCGTCGAAGACGGACAGCGCAGACGCCTGAAATCCTCCCAGCAGCCGTCGGGCGCGCATAAAACTGCAGCGCGGATCAAGTCCAGATGAGAAGGCCGCCGTTTACGCCGGCGGTGTGACGCTGTCGCCTTTGGCGATCTCGCCGTCGACGGTCACCTTGGCATAGACGCCCATGTCCGTGTGCCGGAAGCCTTGCTTGAGAGACAGGGGAATGTTCCGGTCGCGCTCGGCCGTCTCGGGGTTGACGTTGGTGGCGGCGCAGCGCCCGATCGGCTCCACCACCTGCAATCCGGCCCCGCCGACCGTAATATCCCGGCCAACCCATTCAAATTCCTGCCAAGGCGCTGCGCCATCGACATAGAGGTTGGCGCGAAAGCGCAAGGGTTGGACCGGCTGCCGCACGACCCGTTCGAGGTCGCGTACGCTCGCCAGATTGATGATCGAGATCACCTTTTCCTGCACGTTTGAAAACATGTGCCCGGGCGCCTCGACCAACTTTGGCGCGCCGCGCGCGGTGGCGCCCAGGAACCCGGAGAAGAATTCCGCGAGCAGGGTGCGGCCCATCAAATCCGTCGCGTCTGCCGAGACCACCGCCTTGCCCGCGCGTTCGATGGTCAGCCGCCCGCTGTCCGGATCGAAACGGGCGTGAAGCTGCGCCAGCTTCTCATCGCGCATCAGCATGAAGAAACGGGTCTTGGGCAGCCATCGCGGCGTCTCGCGATCGAATTGCGTCGAACCATGGGCGATGGCAAATCGCCGGTCGTGGGGAAGACCCTCGCCGGGGGTCAGGGTCGCACGGTCGAGTGACTCGGCATTCAATCCCTTAATCGGATAACGGCAAATGTCGACGAGCGTAACGGCCATGCTGAGTCTCTTTCCGTCAGCACCAGTAACTAACCCGCAGTGCCCGGATTCTATCAACGGCGCCAGGGGGATGTGCCAACGGTCTTTTTTCCCGCCAGCCCTTGTGTCCTTTTTGCCACAGCCCCATATCGGATTTGGCGGACGAGTCATCTCGCCGCCGACCCGCTGCGGGCCGCAGGGTTTGGACGCGTGCGGGATCGAACGGGCATCATCGGCGGCGTGCCGCAAGCAAGTGGGCGCGGACGAGGAGGGCTAGAGCGATGGATTTCGAGAAATACACCGAACGCTCGCGCGGGTTCGTTCAGGCGGCTCAGAGCCTGGCGCTGCGCGCCGGCCATCAGCGACTGACCCCCGAGCATCTCCTGAAAGCGCTGCTCGACGACGAGGAAGGTCTGGCGGCTAACCTCATTCGCGCCGCCGGCGGCGATCCGAGCCGTGCCCACGCCGAGGTAGAGGGCGAGCTCCACAAGCTGCCGACGGTGGAAGGCGCCGCCGCCGGCCAGATTTACATTGCGCCGGAGACGGCCCGGCTGTTCGAACAGGCCGAGGTCATCGCAAAGAAGGCGGGTGACAGCTATGTCACCGCCGAACGTCTGCTGCTCGCCCTGGCGTTGGCCAGCGGCACGCCTTCGGCCCGGGTGCTGAGCCAGGCCGGTGTCACGCCGCAGAAGCTCAATGAATCGATCAACGACCTGCGCAAGGGCCGCACCGCCGACAGCCCGAGCGCCGAGGAAGGCTATGACGCGCTGAAGAAATACGCGCGGGACCTGACCGCCGTCGCGCGGGAGGGCAAGCTCGACCCCGTCGTCGGGCGCGACGAAGAGATCCGCCGCACCATGCAAGTGCTATCCCGGCGCACCAAGAACAACCCGGTTCTGATCGGCGAGCCGGGTGTGGGCAAGACCGCGATCGTCGAGGGCCTGGCGCAACGCATCGTCAACGGCGACGTGCCGGAAAGCCTGCGCGACAAGCGCCTAATGGCGCTCGATCTCGGTGCCATGGTCGCCGGCGCAAAGTTCCGCGGCGAGTTCGAAGAGCGCTTGAAGGCCGTGCTGCAGGAGATCGCAGCCGCCGAGGGCGAGATCGTCGTGTTCATCGACGAGCTGCACACGCTGGTCGGCGTGGGCAAGGCCGAAGGTGCGATGGACGCCTCCAACATGCTGAAGCCGGCACTGGCGCGCGGCGACCTGCATTGCGTCGGCGCGACCACGCTCGACGAATACCGCAAGCATATCGAGAAGGACGCGGCCCTCGCCCGGCGCTTCCAGCCGGTCTTCGTGGCCGAGCCCTCGGTCGAGGAGACCATCTCGATCCTGCGCGGGCTCAAGGAAAAATACGAGCTGCACCACGGGGTGCGGATCACCGATTCGGCCCTGGTCGCCGCCGCAACCCTTTCCAACCGCTACATCTCCGACCGTTTCCTGCCCGACAAGGCGATCGACCTGGTGGACGAATCCGCCAGCCGCCTGCGCATGGAGGTGGATTCCAAGCCGGAGGAGATCGACGAGATCGACCGCAAGCTGATCCAACTGAAGATCGAGCAGAGCGCGCTGAAGAAGGAGACCGACAAGGCCTCCAAGGAGCGCCTCGAGACACTCGAAAAAGAGGTGGCCGAGCTGGAGCAGGCCTCGACCGAGCTGACGGCGCAATGGCGGGCCGAAAAGGAACATCTGGCGGGCGCCCAACGGCTCAAGGAGAGCTTGGATCAGGCCCGTGGCGAGCTGGAGATCGCCCAACGCGACGGCCGCCTGGAGCGCGCCGGGGAGCTGGCCTATGGGGTGATTCCGGACCTGGAAAGGAAGCTCGCCGAAGCCGAGGGTGCCGAGGAGCACCGCATGCTCAATGAGGAGGTCAGCGAGGGCGAGATTGCGGGCGTGGTCTCACGCTGGACCGGCATTCCCGTGGACAAGATGCTCGAAGGCGAGCGCGAGAAGCTGCTGCAGATGGAACAATCCCTGGGCCAGCGGGTCATCGGCCAGGATGAAGCCATCGCCGCCATATCGAACGCGGTGCGGCGCGCCCGCGCCGGCCTGCAGGACCCGAGCCGGCCGATCGGCTCGTTCCTGTTTTTCGGTCCGACCGGCGTCGGCAAGACCGAGCTGACCAAGGCGCTGGCCGAATTTCTGTTCGACGACGAGGCCGCGATGGTGCGCCTCGACATGTCTGAGTACATGGAAAAGCACGCGGTTGCCCGCATGATCGGCGCTCCGCCGGGCTATGTGGGCTACGAGGAGGGCGGCGCGCTGACCGAGGCGGTGCGGCGCCGGCCCTATCAGGTGCTGCTGTTCGACGAGATCGAAAAGGCCCACCCCGATGTCTTCAACGTGTTGCTCCAGGTGCTCGACGACGGCCGGCTCACCGACGGCCAGGGCCGCACGGTCGATTTCCGCAACGTGCTGATCGTCATGACCTCGAACCTCGGTGCGGAAATCCTGGCCGGGCAGCCGGAAGGCGAAGACAGCAGCGCCGTCC
>JAZFZX010000222.1:0-5097 GCA_036444135.1 Kiloniellales bacterium
TTTACCGTCTCGAAGTGGGCCTCGGTGAAAAAGATGAAGACGCAGGCGTAGGCCGCGAGAGAGTTGGCATATGCAATGGCGAAAAAGCGGCTGCCGGGAAAAAGCGCGTAGAACGAGGCCACACCCACGGCCACCGTGGCCAGGGTCACCACGCTGTACAGCAGGTTTGCCCCGACCGCGAGCGAGATGAGCGAGATGAGGCCGACGGTGAAGGCGATGGGGCCGAGTCGAATTCGTTCCTTGGGCTGCATCCGTATCATCCGGCGTTGGTGTTGAGGGTTCCGGCGCCTGTCCCCGGCCGTTTCACTCCGGCGCCCATTTCGCTTTGCGTTTTTCGAGGAACGCGGAGATGCCCTCGCGGGCCTCCGGGCTCGCCCGGGTGCGCGCGATGCGCCGGGCAGTGTCGTCGATCAATTCCCGGTCGGCGGGCCGTCCCGCAACCGAGGCTATCAGGTCCTTGGCCGCCGCCTGTGCATCGGGCCCGCCTTCGGCCAGCTGCCCCACCAGGCGCTGCCCGGCCTGCTCGAGCTGCGCGGCCGGCACCACCTCGTGAACCAGCCCCAGACGCAGGGCCTGTTCTGCCGAAAAGCGCTCGGCCGTCAGGATACAGTGTCGCGCCGCCGCCGGACCGATCGTGGCGACGACATAGGGGCTGATGACCGCCGGGACGAGCCCGAGCTTGACCTCGGACAGGCAGAAGCTCGCGGCCTCCGATGCAATCGCGATATCGCAACAGGCGACGAGCCCGACGCCGCCGCCGAAAGCCGCACCCTGGACCAGGGCCACGGTCGGCTTGGCGAGCCGGTCGAGCGTACTCATCAGGCCGGCCAGCGCGCGCGCGTCCTCCAGGTTCTCCTCCTCCGAGTAACCAGCCATGCGCTGCATCCAGCCGAGGTCCGCGCCCGCCGAAAAGCTCTTGCCCGCGGCGGCCAGGACGACGGTGCGCACGCGCCGCTCGGCCTCCATCGACAGAAGCGCCGCCGTCAATTGCGCGACCAGCGTGTCGTTGAAGGCGTTGTGCACCTCGGGCCGGTTGAGGGTGAGGCGCCCCACGCCGTCGTCGGCGATGTCCTGCAGGATCAAGGGATCGGTCATGGCTTGCTTGCGATCCATTGGCATCACATCCGGAACAGGCCGAAGCGGGTCGGTGCGATGGGCGCGTTGAGCGAGGCGGAGATCGCGAGGCCCAAGGTCATGCGAGTGTCGGCCGGGTCGATGATGCCGTCGTCCCACAGCCGCGCCGTCGCATAGATCGGATGGCCCTGGTGTTCGTACTGCTCCAGGATCGGCGCCTTGAAGGCGGTCTCGTCTTTCTTTGGCCAGCGCTTGCCCTGGGCCTCGAGGTTGTCGCGCTTGACCGTCGCCAGGACGTTGGCGGCCTGCTCGCCGCCCATCACGGAGATTCGCGCGTTGGGCCACATCCAGAGAAAGCGCGGCGAGAAGGCCCGGCCGCACATGCCGTAGTTCCCGGCGCCGAAGCTGCCACCGACGATGACCGTGAACTTGGGCACCTGGGCGCAGGCGACGGCAGTCACCAGCTTGGCGCCGTCCTTGGCGATGCCGCCGGCCTCGTACTTGCTGCCGACCATGAAGCCGGTGATGTTCTGAAGGAACACCAGCGGGATGCCGCGCTGGCAGCACAGTTGCACGAAATGGGTGCCTTTGAGGGCGGATTCGGAAAACAGGATGCCGTTGTTGGCGAGAATGCCGACGGGATAGCCCATGATGCGCGCGATGCCGCACACCAGTGTCGTGCCGTAGAGCGCCTTGAACTCGTCGAATTCGCTGCCGTCCACCAAACGCGCGATGATCTCGCGGCAGTCATAGGGCTTCTTGAGATCGAGCGGGACGAGGCCGAAAATCTCGACCGGGTCGTAGAGCGGCTCGCACGGTTCGGCCACCTCCAAGGGCAGCCGTTTGACACGGTTCAGGTTGGCCACGATCCGCCGGGCAATCGCCAGGGCCTGGGTGTCGTCCTCGGCCATGTGGTCGGTCACGCCCGAGGTCCGGGCATGGACGTCGGCCCCGCCCAGCGCCTCGGCGCTGACCTCCTCGCCGGTCGCGGCCTTCACCAGCGGCGGCCCGCCGAGGAAGATGGTGCCCTGGTTGCGGACGATGATGCTCTCGTCCGACATGGCCGGCACGTAGGCGCCCCCTGCCGTGCACGAGCCCATGACCACGGCGATCTGCGGGATGCCTTTCGCGGACATGTTGGCCTGGTTGTAGAAGATGCGCCCGAAGTGGTCGCGGTCGGGGAAGACCTGGTCCTGGTTCGGCAGGTTGGCGCCGCCGGAGTCCACCAGATAGACGCACGGCAGGTTGTTCTGCTCGGCGACCTCCTGGGCGCGCAGGTGCTTCTTGACGGTAATCGGATAATAGGTGCCGCCTTTGACCGTTGCGTCATTGGCCAGCACCATGCACTCGACGCCCGACACGCGGCCGATGCCGGTGATCAGGCCGGCCGACGGCACCTCGCCGTCATACATGCCATAGGCGGCGAGCTGGCCCAGCTCCAGGAACGGCGAGCCGGTATCGAGCAGGGTCCGTACCCGCTCCCGCGTCAGCATCTTGCCCCGGGCCAGATGCCGTTCGCGGGCTTTCGCACCGCCGCCTTCCTTGATCTCGGCGACCTTGGCCTTGAGATCCTCGACCAGGGCCCGCATGCCCGCGTCGTTCTCGCGGAACGCCTCGGACTTGGTGTCGATCGCGCTCTTGAGGACCGTCATCGCAAGAAAAGGTTTGCCGTTGTCCCCACGTGCCCTGCCAGCCGAATTCGCGCTAAGCTTCGCCGCAGGCTCCTCCAGCGGCAAGAAGAATCCGGTGGGCCTTGATCCGCGCGGCCCAGCGGTTCAAAGGTTCATGGTGCGAGCGAGGTTACGGAACGGATGGTGACGACTCCGAGTCTGGACGAGCTTCGTGCGGCGGCCGAAGTGGTCTACCGCGACCTGCCGCCCACGCCGCAGTTCGCCTGGCCCCTGTTGTCGGCCCGCGCGGGCTGCGAGGTTTGGGTCAAGCACGAGAACCACACGCCCATCGGAGCCTTCAAGGTGCGCGGCGGGCTCGTCTACATGGACGACCTGCGGCGCTCCCGGCCGGAGGTGACAGGCGTCATCTCGGCCACCCGCGGCAACCACGGGCAGAGCGTGGCCTTCGCCGCGGCGCGGGCCGGATTGGCCGCTACCCTCGTCGTGCCGCATGGCAACAGCGTCGAAAAGAATGCGGCCATGCGCGCCTTCGGGGCGGAGCTGGTGGTCGAGGGGCACGACTTCCAGGCCGCGCTGGAGCACGCCCGCGAGCGCGCTGCAGGCGACGGTCTGCACTTCGTGGAGTCGTATCACCGCCTGCTGGTCAAGGGCGTGGCGAGCTACAGCCTGGAGCTGCTCGAATCCGTGGCGGGCCTCGACGCGGTCTACGTGCCCATCGGGCTCGGCTCCGGCATCAGCGGCATGATCGCAGCGCGGGACGGCCTGGGGCTCAAGACCGAGGTGGTCGGCGTCTGCTCCACGCACGCGCCCACCTATGCCCTGTCGTTCGCGAAAGGCGAGCCCGTGTCCACCAACAGCACCGATACCCTGGCCGACGGCATGGCCTGCCGGGTACCGGTGGCCGAAGCGGTCGAGGTTATCAATGCCCGCGCGGCGCGCGTCTTCACCGTCACGGACGAGGAGATCAAGGCGGCCATGCGCGCGCTCTATCAGGACACCCACAATCTGGCCGAAGGCGCGGGCGCCGCGGCCTTCGCCGCCCTCTTGCAGGAGCGCGACAGAATGGCCGGCAAGAAAGTCGCCGTGGTCATCTCCGGCGGCAACATCGACCGGGACCTTTATATGGAGATTTTGAGCGAGCCGGACGGTCCGCCGCCGGCCACTTGACGGAAGCCGAAGCCAACGCCAAGGAGGCACCGACGAACCATGAGTTTTGACGGCAAGCGCGTTCTCGTCACCGGGTCGAGCCGCGGCATCGGGCTCGCCACGGCCCGCGCTTTTCTGACGCGTGGCGTGCGGGTGGCGGTCAACGGCCGCACGGACGACTCGGTCGCCAAAGCAATCGAGGACCTCGCTGGCGGCGATGCTGTCATCGCCGTTCCCGGCGACCTCGCCTCCGTCGAGACCTGCGAGACCGTGGTGGGCCGAACGCTGGAGGCCTTCGGCGGGCTCGACGTGCTGGTCAACAACGCCGGCGTCTATGCCATCGCGACCATCGAGGAAACCGACGAAGCCGCCTGGGACGCCATCATCGACACCAGCCTCAAGGCGGCGTTCTTCTGCAGCCGGGCCGCCCTTCCGGCGCTCCAGGAAAGCCAAGGGTCGATCGTCAACATCGCCTCGTCTGCGGGTCTCATGGGGTTTCCGCAGATCGCCGCCTACTGCGCCGCCAAGGCTGGGCTGGTCAACATGACCCGATCGATGGCCCTCGAGCTGGCACCGGAGGTGCGGGTCAACTGTGTCTGCCCCGGCCCGGTCGATACCGACATGGGCCGGATCAACCTGGACCCGGAGTTGCCGCCCGAGGCGGCGCGCGTGGCCTTCGAGCAGGGCCTGCCCGTCCAGCGCATGGGCACGGTCGAGGAAATCGCAGAGGCCGTGGTCTGGCTCGCCGCAGAGGCCGGCGGCTTCGTCACCGGGTCGGTCTTCGCGATCGACGGCGGGCGCACGGCGGGCGGCCAAAAACGCCGGAGCGCCGCGGCCGAGAATGACGCGTAAGGCGGTAGCTCCGTCTACGAGCCTACCAGCCGCCGGTTTCCAGCCAGCGCTCCACCTGGTCCAGGCGGTCGTGGCCCCAGAAGGGCTCGCCATCGATGATGAAGAAGGGCGAGCCGAACACCCCGCGCACGATCGCCGCGTCCACCTCTCCCTTCAGACGCGCCTTGACCGCGGGGTCCGCCAGCGCATCGGTGATGGCCTCGCCCGCCACGCCCAACGTCTCCGCCACCTCGATGACAACGCCGGTCTCGGTCATGTCCCGGCCCTCGGCGAAGGCGGCGGCGAAGACGGCCTTTGCAAATGCTTTGGCCTTGGCGGGATCCTCGTCGGCCAGCCAATAAAAGGCGCGGCAGGCGGCCAGCGAGTTGAAAGGAAACGGCGTGGGCATGGTGAA
>JAZFZX010000223.1:0-4704 GCA_036444135.1 Kiloniellales bacterium
ACGGCGAGTTTCGAACTGAACTTCATAGCAGTCTCTCCCTGATCTCGATGAATTTGTTCGCGTATCCCTGGACGATCCCCGAAAGGCCTGCCGTGCACGGGGACCGAGTCACAAAATACGTCGTCGCATGATAGGGAGAGGCGTTTTATAAAAACAAATTATAAATTTTGTTACATCGATAAAGATGATTTATGGTATGTCTGCCGGCCGGTCGAGATATTTGGAGATTGAGTTGAATCTCAAACAGTTGAGTGCTTTCCGGGAGGTCATGTTGACCGGCTCGGTTTCGGAGGCGGCGCGCAATCTCTACCGTACCCAGCCGGCCATCAGCTCCCTGATCGCCGGTCTCGAGAAGGATATCGGGTTCAAGCTGTTCGCGCGCCGCGGCGGCCGCCTGCACCCGGTGCCGGAAGCCCCTTACCTGTTCGAGGAGGCTGGCGAGATCATCGGCCGCCTGGATGCTGCGGAGCGGACCATCAAGAGCGTCCGCGATCTCGATCGCGGCACCATCCGAATCGCTTCCATGGCCGGCCCTTCCGTGTTCATGCTGCCCGACCTCATCAGCCGCTTCGTCGAAGGCCGCGAGCAGGTGCAGGTATCGCTGATCACCCGCAGCTCCATCGAGGTTCAGCAGTTGGTCTCCGTGCAGCAATACGACATGGGTCTGGCGGACCTGGGGTTCGTTGGTACCACCCGCTCGCCGCTGGTCAACCATGAGGTCATGCGCTTCGAGTGTCTCTGCGCCATGCCGGCGGGGGATCCTTTGGCCGACCAGGAATGCGTCACTGCCGCCGATCTGGACGGCAAACCTATGGCGACCCTTCACCCCGACCACCCCACCTTCACCGATACGAAAGCTGCCTTCGCCGAGATGGGCGCGCGGCTGAACGTGTGTTTTGAAACCGTTTATTTCATCCCCATGTTCACCTACTTAGAACGCGGCCTCGCCTATGCGGTGGTCGATCCGTTGAGCGCCGAGAGCTATAAGCTATTCAGCGGCGGTGAGCCGCGCATCGTCTTCCGGCCGTTCCGCCCGGCGATCCATTTGGTCGCCTCGATCATGACGCCGGCGCACCGGCCGATTTCCAACCTGGCCCAGTCATTCCACGCTCTCCTCCGCGATGAAGTGCACCGCATCGGGGAAGCGTATTCAGCGGCCGGGGACGCCGGGGTCACGCCGCCCGCGTGAAATCGGCGGGCAGGTCAACCCTGGCTTGCCGGAGCGATGAAGGCCGCCGCTACCGGTGCCACCATGGCTCCGCGTCCGCCGATCTGGTTGTGGGTGTCGCGCTGAAACCACCAGCAACACATCGGGCGTGGACCGCCCGCCGTCGCGCGCAAGGGGAGGTCGCCTAGGCTTGTGGGGCGTACGTGCGGCGTTGGGTCGGGTGGGCCCACGCGGGATTCGGGGCGGCTGTTACCGGAGATTGCACCCAAAATCGCTCACAGAGACCTGACCCGCGTCCTTCAGCGCCTGGGCGTAGCTGAGGATCAAGCCCGAGCAGGCATCGACTTGGGGCTGAGAAATCGGCCGCTCTTGGATGTTGAGACCGCTGGCATCCACCACGTACTGGCAGTCCCTCCCGTATGCCGTGGATGATACGGATACGATCCCCCCCTCGAACGAGAAACCATACAGCGCCGCGCGCTTGGGGTCGGCGGAACAATCGGCAACATCAGTGGGCCACATGGCGAGGGGCATGAGGTCGGCTGGGTCCCCACAGGGGCAGTCCGGAGATTGGGCGCGGGGATGTCCTTGCACCGCAAGGATGAGCGCCGCCGCCATCAAGGCCATCGTCGTCCCGTTTGTCATCTTGCCCTCCCAAATTCGTCGGAATCGTGTCGGATGCGGCCCTGGTCACAGCACAATCGTATCGGCTGCCGGCACGTCCTGCTTCCCTATAGGAGCGGAGGCGGTTGCCCGTTTTTGCACCTGTGGTTTTTGGTCCGGGCAAAAGACTCGGCCGTCGGCTACCTGTCGGCGGAGTCTATCTCAGCGCCTTGGGACGAATTCAGCAGCCTACACCCGGATTATTTTGGCCGATAGGGAAAAAGCCTTAAGGGAGACGTGCAGATTTTCGAGGCTCCCGATAACCCGAGGGCGCGGTGTCACGAGAGCGTCCGGGGCTAGATGTGTAAGCCCACACCATCTAGGAAGCGGGTAGGGACATGGGCCAGGTGCGCGTCGCCAATGCCAGCAACGGATCGGAACCGGATATATGGTGCTCGCTGCGCGAAGCCGGCCAATGGTCGCTCGTCCCCCATTGGCGTCTGATACCAATATCTAGGACTGGTGGTATTACCACTCGTTCAGCAGGTCGCGGATGGCGGCGTCGAGAAAGTCCATGAAGTCATGGTGCCGGCCGGGCGAGGCCACGCAATGGCCGAACGGGGAATCGAACACGCGCAGCTCCGCATTCGCCATCATCGAAACCTCGATCGCGTTGTCCTCCGGCGTGAAATAGAGGTCGGTGCTGCACGGCAGGACGATGGCCCTGGCGCGAATGGCCCCGAGCGCCCGGCGAAAATCGCCTTCGTAAATCTCGTTGTCGCTGATATCGCCGTGCTGCCAGGTCCACAGCTTGGCCAGCAGGTCGTTGGCGTCCCAGGCCAAATGGTCCTGTTCCCAATCGACCATCAGGTCCTCGATCGTGTCGAAACCCAGCTTGCGGTACAGCCCCTCGCGGTAGAAGGTCTGCGAGAAAGCCCAGCCGGCGTAGACCCGCGCGAAAGCCTTGAGGCCGGCCGCCGGCGGTTCGTCGTAATCGCCGCCTTGCCAAGCGGAATCGGCCTGGAGCGCCACCTTCACGCTGTCGAGAAACACGAAGTTGTGGGGCGAACATTTGGCCGAGCCGCAAATCGGCAAGATGCTCCCTACCCTGTCGGGATACTGGGCCGCCCATTGGTAGGCCTGCATGGCGCCCATCGACCAGCCGGCCACCAGGGCCACCTGCTCGACGCCCAGCGCCTCGCTCAGGAGCCGCTGTTGGCAAGCGACGTTGTCGTAGAGGGTGCAGTCGGGAAACCGCGGGCCGTCGTGGGGCGGCGGCGTGTTGCTGGGCGAGGAAGACAGGCCGTTGCCGAACAAGTTGGTCAGGATGATGAAGTGCCGGTCCGGATCGAGCGCCTTGCCGGCTCCGAAGTAGGCCTCGTTGTCCCAATGTTTCCCCGTGTAGTAGCTCGGGATGACCACCGCGTTGTCTTGCGCGGCACTCAGTTGGCCGGCCGTCTTGTACGCCAATTTGGCGTCGGGCAGGACCGTGCCCGACTGCAGTTCGACATCGCCCAGCGCGAAGACCTGGTGATCGCTCACGACTTACCGGCCTCTTTTTGCAAGCCACCCGCGGCCCGGTGGGGCCACGGCTTTGGCCAATCGATCCCCGCAGGAGCTGGGCCGGCCGGCGCGCGCGGCACGCGCGCCCGCCGGTATGCGGGTCAGAAGAACCGCAGGTACTCCTCGACCTCCCAGTCGGAGATATAGACGCTGTAACGCTCCCATTCGTCGTGCTTGTAGAGGCTGAAGGAGTTGTGCATGACCTCGCCCAACACCTCCTTGGCCAGTTCGTCCTCATCGAAGATCTCGATGGCCTCGCCCAGGGTCCGCGGCAGGCGCTGGATGCCCATCTCGGCGAACTGTGCGGCCGTCATCTTGTACAGATCCCTGTCGAGCGAGGGGCCCGCCTCCAGCTTCTCGTCCAGGCCCTTGACCGCCGCCGCGGTGGTCATCGCCAAACCCAGATAGGCGTTCATGCACATGTCGGTCGCCCGGTTCTCGACACAGAAGCGGTTCTGCGGCAGCCGCAGCATGGCCGAGCGGTTGTTCGAACCATAGGTCATGTGCGTCGGCGCCCAGGTGTAGACCCCGCCTTCGAAGCCGGGCACCTTGGGCACCAGCCCCTTGTAGGAGTTGACCGTCGGGCAGGTGATCGCGGTCAAGGCGCCGCCGTGGCGCAGCAGGCCGCCGAGGACGTGGTTGATCGCGTCGGACCAGCCGTTCTCGCTGTCCCCCAGCAGATTTCGGCCCGAGCCGTCGGTCGCCTGGATGCTGAAGTTGATGTGCGCGCCCGAGCGCCAATCGCCCAAGGTGGGCTTCGGCATGAAGGTCACGAACATGCCGTGCTGCTTGGCCACCTCCTTCAGCAGGACGCGCAGGAAAGTCAGCCGGTCGGCCATCGCCACCACGTTGGTGTAGCCGAAATCGAGCTCGAACTGGGAATAGGCGCCCTCTGCCACCACGTCCTTAATCTCCCAGTTGAGCTCGCCCAGGATGTCGATCAGCTGTCCCAGAAAGGCGATGGAATCGATCGACGCCTCGGCGTCGTAACCCCAGCCCTGACGCTTGGGCGCGCCGCCGCTGGGCAGCACGGGATCGTTGTCGAAGGCCTTGACGGGCTTGCCGTCGACGTAGCGCATGGTGATGAACTCGGGTTCGATACCGGCCATCGGCCAATAGCCCTTCTCGGCCGCCTGCTTGACCTGACGCTTGAGGGCCATGCGCGGGCAGAGGTTATAGGGCTTGTCCTCCCAATAGAGGTCTGCGAAGACCCACGCGCAGGTCCGGTCCCAGGGGCAAATCACCAGGCTGTCGAGATCCGGCACCATGATCTGGTCCGAGTCCGCCGGCCCCAGTTCGGGAAACATGGAGACCGAGTGGACCGCGAACTGCGGGCCCTTGCCGGCGCACAGCGCCTCGAACTCGGCGAC
>JAZFZX010000224.1:0-3075 GCA_036444135.1 Kiloniellales bacterium
ACCTCGCGTTCAAAGCCCCGCGCGGCGGGCTGGTAGAATTGCCGGCGGGACATGCCTTCGGGAAAGTAGTCCTGCCCGGAAAAGGCATCCGGCGCGTTGTGGTCGTAGGCGTAGCCCTTCCCGTAGCCCAGCGATTTCATCAGACCGGTCGGCGCGTTGAGGATGTGCAGGGGCGGCGACAGAGAGCCTGTCTCCTTGGCCGCACGTTGCACCTCGCTGAAGGCGCGGTAGGCGGCGTTCGACTTGGGCGCCGTGCCCAAATAAATCACCGCCTGGGCCAATGCGAGCTCGCCCTCCGGCGAGCCCAGCCGCTCATAAGCCTCCCAGGCCGAGATCGCCTGGACGAGCGCCTGCGGATCGGCGAGACCCACGTCCTCCACAGCGAACCGCACCAGGCGTCGGGCAATGTAACGGGGGTCCTCGCCGCCGATCAGCATGCGCGCCAGCCAATAGAGCGCCGCGTCGGTATCGGAACCGCGCAACGATTTGTGCAGCGCGCTGACGAGATTGTAGTGCCCGTCCTGGCTCTTGTCATAAAGCGGCGCGCGCTTCTGCACCAGAACGGTGAGCCCGGTGGTATCGATCGGCGCTTGGCTGTCGAGGGCCAACAATTCCTCGGCCAGGTTGAGCAGGTAGCGGCCATCCCCGTCGGCCATGGCGATCAGGGCGGACCGGGCCTCGCGGTCGAGCGGCAGGTCCCGGTTCACGGCCGCCTCGGCCCGCGCGAGAAGCGTTTCCAGCGCCGCTGCATCCAGCCGGTTCAGGACGAAAACCTGACAGCGGGACAACAGCGCCGCGATGAGCTCGAAGGACGGGTTTTCCGTCGTCGCACCGACCAGAATGATCGTGCCGTCCTCGACGACGGGCAGAAAGCCATCCTGCTGGGCCCGGTTGAAGCGGTGGACCTCGTCGATGAACAACAGCGTGCCCCGTCCGGCGGTGCGGCGCTCGCGCGCGCGCTCGAAGACCTTGCGAAGCTCGGCCACGCCCGAGAAGACCGCGGACAGGGGCTCGAATTCGATATCGCCGGTCTGCGCCAACAAGCGGGCGATGGTCGTCTTGCCGGAGCCCGGCGGACCCCACAGGATCATGGACGTGAGCCGGCCGGCCGCCGTCATGCGCCCGATGGGCCCGTCGGCGGCCAACAGGTGATCCTGTCCGACCACATCGGACAGCTTCGCGGGCCGCAGGCGATCGGCCAGCGGCCGCGGGGCCAGATCCTCGAACAGGCCCGTCACGCCGCCGGCCTGCGGCTTTCCGCTCATGCCGACAGCTCCACCTTGCGCACCCGGCCGTTGCGGCGGAAGACCACCGTCCAGTGATCGCTGGAGGTCAGCAGCAACCCTTCCAAGCCGGCCGAATCGGCAACCTCCTGTCCGTTGATCTCGAGCAGCACGTCACCCGGCCGGAAGCCGAAGCGCCGGGCGACGCTGTTGCGGGGCACCCTGAGCAGGATGACGCCGCTCCAGGCCCCGGGCAGATCGAGCTCCTCGGCCAGCGCCGGCGAGAGATTCGCCACCGTCGCGCCCCGCACGGGGTGGCCTTGGCGCAGCATCCGGGCATCGCGCGGCGGCGTTTCGGGCGCGGCCATCAAGGGAAGGCGCACGGCGAAGGGCGCGCCCTCACGCCACACCCGCACCGCCGAATGGTGACCCAAATCGCCGGTCGCGATGCGAAACCGGAGGGACTCCAGATTGTCCACGTTCTCGCCGTCCACCTCGGTGATCACATCGCCTTTTCGGATGTCGGCCAGATCCGCCGGCCCACCCTCGTAGACTCGCTTGACCACGACGCCGCCCGGCCGCGGCAGGCCGAAGCCTTCGGCAAGGTCGGCGCTCAAGTTCTGGCCCACCAACCCCGACCAGGGACGCACTATGCGCCCGCCGGCCCGGGCGCTGTCGAGGACCGCGCGCACCATCTCCGAGGGGACCGCAAAACCGATTCCGATCGAGCCCCCGCTGCGCGAGAAGATCGCCGTATTGATGCCGATCAGCCGGCCGTCGAGGGTCACCAGAGCGCCGCCGGAGTTGCCCGGATTGATGGCCGCGTCGGTCTGGATGAAAAAGTTGAAGTCGCTGATGCCGGCCTGCGTGCGGGCCAGCGCCGAGATGATGCCGCTGGTCACCGTCTGGCCGACACCGAAGGGATTGCCGACCGCGAGCACCAGATCGCCCACCTCGGCCTCGTCGGAGTCCTTGAATTCAAGGGTCGGCAGATCCTCGCCCCCGGTGTCGATCCGCAGGATCGTCAGATCGGCACGCTCGTCGCTCACCACCAGCTCCGCATCGAACTCGCGCCGGTCGGAAAGCACCACCTTGATCTCGGTGGCGCCCTGGATAACATGGTGGTTGGTCACCACGAGGCCGCCCGAATCGACGATAACGCCCGAGCCGAGCGAGTTCTGCACCCGCTCGCGCGGCTGACCGAAACCACCGAAGCGGTCGCCGAAGAAACGTTTGAAGAAGGGGTCCTCGAACAGCGGCGACAGGGCGCGCTGCTTGACCACCCGCTTGGCGTAGATGTTGACCACCGCCGGCGCGACCCGCTGCACCACGGGCGCGAACGACAAGCGGATCTCTTCCAGCGACCGCGGCACCACCTTGGCCTGTTCGCCGCGCGCGTCGGGACTCCAGGCCAGAGAAGCCGCGCACAATGCGGCAACCAGGCAATTCCAAAGAGACCGGCGGTGCTTCACAATCTTCCTATCCTATCCGAACGGCGACGCCGTCATGGGACCATCCGACCCTAGATCTAGGTAGTCTGTGGCCCGGCATCCAGCCCCTTCGGACCAGCGTAACGGTTCACCCTAGGGTGAGCACAAAAAAAGGCGGCCCATGGGGACCGCCGTTTTGCTCCTCGCCGGCCGTTCGGCCTATTCCTCTTCATCTCCCTCGTCACGGTCCATGGTGGGGCCGGAATCCTGACCCTTGGCGTCCGGGTCGCGGTCGACCAGCTCGATCATCGCCATGGGCGCCATGTCGCCGTAACGAAAGCCCGCCTTGAGCACGCGGGTGTAACCGACGGGCCGCTCCTTGTAGCGCGATGCCAGTACGTCGAACAGCTTGACCGTAATCT
>JAZFZX010000225.1:0-2865 GCA_036444135.1 Kiloniellales bacterium
CCTCGATATTGCGGAAGAAGGCGCGCGAGGCCAGCACCAGGGATTCCACCGTGTTGACCACCTGCTCGGTCAGGCGCTCGTAATCGCCGTGAAATTCGGCCGGTATTTCGGGGGTTTCTATGGCGAATGCCCAGAGGCCGCCCTCGCAGAGGTTGAGCACCGAATCCAGGTTTTCCAGCAGGCCCAGCACGTCGCCGCGGGAATCCGGAATCAGGGTCTCGGCGTAGAGCTGGGTCTCGATCGCGCGGCGCAGGTGGTCGGCCGTGCTTTCCAGCTCGTTGACCTGGGCGAGCTTGTCTTCGAATTCCGCGGTGATCCCGTCAGCGAGGTAGATCTGCACGGCGCGCCGGAACAGCAGCGCCGATTGCGACAGCTTGTCGA
The DNA here is from genome assembly GCA_036444135.1 of Kiloniellales bacterium. Taxonomy (GTDB): domain Bacteria; phylum Pseudomonadota; class Alphaproteobacteria; order Kiloniellales; family JAKSDN01; genus JAZFZX01. The sequence continues at coordinate 382 of JAZFZX010000225.1, forward strand.
GAAACTCGTCGATCTGGGTCTCCAACGCCTTGGTGCGGCGAAAGAGGGTCAGGTTCTTGGTCAACGAGCTGTTACGCGCGAACGCCATGTCGTTACCCCTCGCGGCAATTCCTCCGAACGGCGGACGGCGCGTCCCGCCCGGCAGCCCAGCCGCGTTTTTCTTTGGCCCAATCCCGGGAAATCCGGGGACCTCATCTTGCCGCAACAGGTGCCCGCTCGGCAAGTTGGGGGCGTGGGGGGAGGCGTTCGCCCTCGGGCGGTCAGTCCGCGAGCGCTTCGAGGACCCAGGTCTTGAGCGCGAGAACCGAATGCTCGCTGTCGACGCCGAACTGCGGGTCGATCACCAGCGGCCCGGCCCGATAGCCATCGCTCATCAACCCGCGCTGGACCGATTCCACCAGCGACACGTCCTCGGCAACCGTCGTGTCGCGGTCCTGTTCGGCCAGCTTGAGGACGGTCTCCGACGGCGCGCCCTCGGGCGCGAACCAGCCGCGATAGACCATCGTCGAGGCGGGGCCCAGCGGTCGCCAGTGGTAGGTGTTGAGCAGATTGCCGGGGTAGACCTGGAACGAGAAGGCCGGCCACAGGAACCACGAGCTGTAATCCGTGGCGTGCGGGTTGGCCGTCGCGTCGATCTGGTAGGTCATGGAGTCGAGATTGGCCGCCCGCGTGGTGTGGCGCAGGCAGCGGCCCTGGGGCATGACGTTGTAGCTGGTCGGATCGATGACGCCGTTGGCGAAGGTCGGATGGACGATGCGGCAGTGGTAGCACTCGTTGTAATTCTCCACCGTGACCTTCCAGTTGCACTTTTCCGCAACCGGAACCCATTTCACCGGCACGAGGCGGTCGATATCGGGCACAAAGGCGCGCAGCTGGTCCTCCACCCCCGGGAAGCTGTCGCGCAGGGGTTCGGCGTTCAGATCGAGATTGACGAACAAGAACCCGCAGAAGTCCTCGACGCGCACCTGGCTGAGGCAGATGGCGCTCACGTCGAAGTCGGCGACCTTGGCGCTGTTGCGCGCCCGCTTGAGGCGGCCGTCGATGCCGTAGGTCCAGGCGTGATAGGGGCACACGATGTTGGGCACGTTGCCGTCGCCCGACAGCAGCTCGTGGGCGCGGTGCTGGCAGACGTTGTAGAAGGCGCGGATCTCCTCGTCGGCCCCGCAGAGCAGCAGCAACGACTGATCGAACAGCTCGAAGACGGTGTAGTCGCCCGGCTTTCGGAGCTTGCTGGCGTGGCAGGCGAACTGCCAGGTGCGGAAGAAGATCCGTTCTTTCTCCGCGTCGAAGATCGCCTGGTCCGTGTAGTAGCGCGCCGCCAGCGCGCGAACCGGTTCGCCTTGAACGTCCGCCGCGTCGATGTTTGCCTGCGCCATGACCCTTGCTCCCCGATCCAAGCCTAAGCGCTTACGCCTCTTCGCGCCAATAGACGCCGAGGTCGAGGCGCCGGCGGTGGAAGCGTTCGATGTTGGCCACAACCTCCGGTGCCGCGTCGGCCACCACGAAGGCCATGATGGTCTCCAGCAGCGCCGCGGCGGCCACCGTCGAGGTGAAGAACTGCGGAGTGTCGGTGGGAATGACGAAGGCGTGCTCGGCAACCAAGGCAATCGGCGCGCTGCGGCTGTCGGTCAGCGCGATCACCGCCGCGCCCTGCGCGTGGCCCAAGCGGACGGCGTCCACCACCTCCGTGCGGTAAGGCTGGAAGGTCATGGCGAGAACGACGTCGCCGGCGCCCGCCCGCGCCACATCGTCGATCGGCAGGCTGCCGTCGCGCGGCACCGCCACCACGGTGTCCAGCGCCATGCGCGACAGATAGGCGAAGTTGTGGGCCAGCGCGTAGGAAATGCCGACGCCCAACACGTACGTGGTGCGCGCCGCCACGATGCGGTCGGCGGCGGCCTTTACCTCCTCGACGGTGGTTTCCGCGAACAGCTGTTCGCAGTTCTCGATGGTCAAGGCCGCCATTTCGCCGAACAGCCGGCCGTGGCGCCCGCCGCGGGCGATCGATTGCAGCCAGCGCGCCCGGTCCGGAAAGCTCTCGCGTCCCGCGCGCAAGGCCTCGCGAAACGGCCGGCGGAAATCCTCATAGCCCTCGAAACCCGCGGCACGGGCCATGCGCACCAGGGTGTTCGGTCGAACCTGCGCGGCCTCGGCGATTTCGCGAATGGAGCTGACGCCCACCTCGTTCGGGTTGTCCAGCACGTAGCACGCCGCCTTGCGAAGCTGCGGGCTCATCTCGGGCAACACCTCGAGCACCCGGTCCAGCACGGGACCAGCCGTTTCGCCGTTGCCATTCGTTGGTATAGTTGTCACATTCATGATTGACTATGGTACATTCTTACCACAGAATTGCATAGCGAAAAATGCTGGTCGTGCCGGCTATTTCTCGTGGGGGACACGGGAGAGATGACCCAAAGCGCGCTGGTCGTGATCGTCGGCGGCGGCATCATGGGCGCGAGCCTGCTCTATCACCTGGCCAAGGAA
>JAZFZX010000226.1:0-3725 GCA_036444135.1 Kiloniellales bacterium
GCACACGTTTGATATCCGGCCGGGGTGAGTACCGGGCGCGAACCCGAGCAAGAACTGGAGGGGGGGGCGCGCAGCGGGCGTCGCGCCACATTTGGGGGGCGCGACGACGACGCGGTGGAGCCGAGTCCCGCGCTCGACCGCCTTCTTGAACTGGCCGCCTCCGGGCGCGCGCCTCTCGCCCTGGCGGTCATCCCGGCCCGAGCCTCATCCGGGCTCGCCGCGCGGCTGGCCGGCGCCGGAGAACGGGTCGCCGTATTGCAACACGGGTTCGACCACGCCAATCACGCGCCCGAGGGCGAGAAGCGGGCGGAGCTGAACGAACAGCGACCACGCGCGGTCCTGCGCGAGGAGCTGGCGCGGGGCCGGGCGATTCTCGCCACTCTGTTCGGCGAGCGGGCCCTGCCCGTGCTAGTGCCGCCGTGGAATCGCATGGACCAAGACTTGATCCCGGAACTCCCCGGTCTGGGATTCCGCGGATTGTCCACCCACACGCCCCGCGCGACAGCGAACCCGGCCACCGGCTTGATCCAGTGCAATACACACGTGGACGTGCTTCGATGGAAGCCGGAGTGCGGTTTTCTAGGGGAGGGTGCTGCCTTGGGCCTGTTGATCCGGCATTTATCCGCCCGGCGGTGCCCAGACGAAGGCCACGTCCCGGCCGGGGACGCTTCGCTCGACCCGGACGAGCCGACCGGTCTTTTGACCCATCATCTGGCCATGGACGAGCCAGCTTGGGACTTCATGGCCCGGTTGCTCGAGTCCCTCGCCCGCCAGCCCGCTGTGCGTTGGGTTTCCGCCACGGAAGCCTTTGGTGCCACGGCAGGCCCCGGGGGTCATTCATGAGAGTCTATCGCTATCCGGGACGGGCCTTGGCGGGAGATTATCTGCGTGCCGCCATGGGTTTTTGCATCGGTCTAGGTGTCATATTGTTTGTTGCGCCGTCACCTGCCATCATTCTGATCTTTGGGGGATTGGCTTGCTTGTTTGGATTTTACGGCTTCCGCACCGTGCAGAGGCAACTGACGCGGGTGGCGGTGAGCGATGCGGAAATCCGTGACACCGGTTTCGGCACGCGAGTCATGGCCTGGGGTGATTTGCAGCGAATCAAGCTAAGATACTTCGGCACGAGACGTCAGAAACGCGAGCGAGGGGGGTACATGCAATTGACGCTCAAAGGGGTAGGGACGTCTCTGACCTATGATTCCGGCCTTGAAGGCTTTGACTACCTGGCCTGGCGGGCGGCCAAAGCTCTGCGCGAGAACGGCCGTGACATAGACCCGACCTCGGCGGGAAACCTTCTGACGTTGGGGCTCGACGCTGATGGTGAGATGCCGCCGCCGGACGCCGCCGGAGCAAGGGATTGGTGAGGAATCCAGCAGATGCGGGCACGGGTGCCAGACGCACATCACGGTTCGGGGGGCGTCTTTGGCGGCGCAACCCCCGTTCGCGGATGATCGCTGCGCCTTCAGGGGATGAGTGAGCGCCGATGTACGAGCCGGAGCTGAACCGACAAGAGCGTTCTGAGGACGATAAGATCGATCTGTTGCGGGTCGACGACCTTAGAATTGCGTTCCAGCTGCCCGAAGGGCGGCTGGAGGCGGTGCGTGGCGTCTCGTTCCGCATCCGGCCGGGGGCCACGATGGCCCTGGTGGGCGAGTCGGGGTCGGGCAAGTCCGTGGTCAGCCAGGCCATCATGGGCATCCTCCCCAAGGCAGCGAGTATCGATGGTGGGCAAATTCTTTTTGCCGATCCCGGGGCAACCGGAAACGGAACGGACCCAACGGTGGTCGACATCGCCGCGCTCAATCCCGACAGCCCGACCATGCGAAACATCCGCGGCGGGCGTATCTCCATCATCTTTCAGGAGCCGATGACCTCGCTGTCGCCGGTTCACACCATCGGCAATCAGATCGCCGAAGCGCTCCACCTGCACCGCACGATCAGCCGCGCGGAAGGGCAGGACGTGTGCGCAGAGATGTTGCGGCTCGTAGGGTTTCCCGATCCGGTCAAGGCCCTCAGAACCTACCCGTTCGAGCTCTCGGGCGGCCTGCGGCAAAGGGCCATGATCGCGATGGCCCTGGTGTGCCGACCGGCTCTCCTGATCGCCGACGAGCCGACCACCGCGCTCGACGTGACCATTCAGGCCCTGATCCTGAAGTTGATCAGCGACCTGCAGCGCGAGCTCGGGATGGCGGTGCTGATAATCACCCACGACTTGGGCGTCGTCGCGAACGTGGCCGAGGAGGTGGTGGTCATGTATTCCGGCGAGGTCATGGAATCCGGGACCCTGGATGACATTTTCCGCCGCGCCCAGCACCCCTATCTCACGGCCCTGCTGCGGGCCGTCCCACGCTTCGACATGGCCAGGGACGAACGCCTGCAGCCGATTCGAGAGATCCCGCACCAGCACGGCGGGCCCCTGCTGCAGGCCAAGGAGCCGTGGCCCGCGGAGGCTGATGAAATCGGGCCTTTGCTCTCGGTCGAGGACATCACGAAGTACTTCACCATCCGCAAGGCAGGCCTGATCGGCAGCGGCCAGGGCCAGACACTGGCGGTCGACGATGTGAGCTTCGCGATTCGGCGCGGCGAATGCCTGGGCCTGGTCGGCGAAAGCGGTTGCGGCAAGACGACGCTCGCAAAGGTCATCCTGCGCGCCATCACACCGGACGCCGGCCGTGTGACGTTCAACGACCGAGGCCGGCTGGTCGATGTGCTGGCCTTGGAAGGCGAGGCGCTGACGTCGTTTCGGCGGCGCATTCAGTTCGTCTTCCAGGACCCGTTCAGTTCGTTGAACCCACGCATGACGATCTTCGACATCATCAGCGAGCCGCTGATCGTCCACGGTGTCAGCGACGCCGAATCCCGAGCCGACATGGTCAAGGACCTGCTGCGGGTGGTCGGCCTCGACGTGCGGCACCTCAAACGCTATCCGCACTCGTTCTCCGGTGGCCAGCGCCAGCGCATTGGAATCGCGCGCGCCCTGGCGCTCAAGCCGGACCTGTTGATTTGCGACGAGCCGGTTTCGGCGCTCGACGTCTCCATACAGGCGCAGATCCTCAACCTGCTGAAAGACCTGAAATCCGAGCTCGGGCTGACGTACCTTTTCATCAGCCACAACCTTGCGGTGGTCGATTACATCGCCGACCGGATCGCCGTCATGTGCCAGGGGCGTTTGGTCGAACTGGCGCCGCGTGACGTGTTATTCAAACAGCCGGTGCATCCCTACACCAAGGCCCTGGTCTCCGCCGTCCCGGAACCCAATCCGGACCGCCAGCTGGACCTCAGCGCATTGATGGAAGGCCGCGCATCCGATCCCGCCGCCTGGCCGATTCCCTTCACCGTCAACGGCCAGACCCATCCGACGCTGGTCGATCTCGGGGGCGGCCATTACGTCCGCGCCGATCCCTCGCTGGGCGGATTGGAGGCGGTGCAATGATACGGCGGGCCGCCGCCCTGTTGGTCTTCTTGTTCATCGTTGCCGGGGGCGCGGCCCTCACGCACGCCAGCGCCGTGGAATCTCCCATCCTCGCCGCGCGGGTCGCTGCCGGAAGCCTGCCGCCAGTCCGGGACAGGCTGCCCGAGACGCCCTTCGTGGACGCCATGGACCAGCCCTGGCAGTCGCTCGGCAAGTATGGCGGCAGTCTGCGCCTTCTCATGGGAAAAAGCCGCGACCTCAGGCAAATGACCGTCTATGGCTATGCTCGTCTGGTGGGCTACAACGCCGA
>JAZFZX010000227.1:0-2321 GCA_036444135.1 Kiloniellales bacterium
CTGAAGGCGCTTTCCGTCAACTGCTTGCCCAAGGGCGTGTCCAGCCAGCCCAGCGCGTCCACGCCCCAGGTTTCCAACAGGGCCAGGGCGGCGATCAGGCCGACCGCCCAACGCAACAGCAGGCGCAGGGTGGGGAGGTAACGGTTGGCTCTTTCTTCCAGCGCGGGGAAGCGGTCGCGAACGTCCTGGCGGATGGCGAAGCCCCGTTTCAGCAGCCGATCCAGACCGGTCATGACCAACCGGGCGGCGACCAGGATCACGGCGCAAACCGCCGTCGCCCGGGCCAGGTGCTGGAAGCCGCCTTCTATGCCCAACACCCAAACGCCGTAGATGGCGGCCACATAAAGGACCGCCAGAACATGCCAGATGCCGGCGAAGCGGTCGCGCAGGCGCCTGGCCCGCCTAGCCTTTCCCTCGCCCCGGATCCAGACTGCCACCGGCACCCGGTTCTGCAGGAAAAAAACCACCGTCAGGCCGGTGATGACCAGCCCCATCAGTCCTAACAGGCCGGTATATCCGCCGCCCGGTAGGCCTAGCAGGAGCGCCACTTCGGCGAAGAAGAAGCCGAAAACGGAAACGCCCACCAGCCGCCGGATCCAAATGAAAAGGTAATTGGCGGTCAGGTCCGTCAGCGGCAAGATGCGAAGGGATTCAGCCGTCGGCGCCAGCAGCATGCCGGCCACGACCAGGATGCCACGGACGATCAGGTAGGCGTTGATGAGGATCAACGCCACGACATCAACCTGGGGCGTGAGCGGCATCACCGTCGCCACGGCGTAAGCGGTGGCGGCGAACCCGACGAGGGGCACCAGGTCCAGCAATGTGCGTCCGGTCAACAGGGGCAGGCGCACCCAGAAGGTCTCGGCGTCCGGCTCCTCCAGGGCCCGCCGAGGCCGCCTGAGCAGAAGGCGCACCAGCCGTTCGGCAACCGCACCGGCAAACAGAATCAAGGCCACCTTGATCATCAGATCGAACCACCGCTGCCGGGTTTTCGGGTTCGCCGCCTGATCCTGGACCCAGGCGAAGATCACCGGCACATCCCGAAGTGAAGCGGCAGCCGCCGCCAAACGGCGCCTGGTTTCCTCCACGTTTTCCGAAAGGGCGGCGATCAGCCCGGCGCCAGCGCTTTTCACCGGCGGCTGCACCTGGGATTTTTTCCGGGTGACGATGAGGGTGCGGATTCGCGAAAGCAGTTGTTTCCGGGCCGCGCCGTCCTCCATGACCGCGGCGAGGTCTTCCAGTTCCTGGACGGTAACCGCCGGGGCGGGCTCGGCCTGCTGGGCCTGTGCGACGAATGGACCCGACAGAAGAAAAACAACAGCAAGGCCGAAAAGGCTAAACCGGCCGGGCCCCAAGCCAGCCCGCAAGGAGGAAGGCAACCACAAATTCCACCGAATGGCGTAAACATTCATCGTCCGTCTTTCTAAGTCCCGCTGGCGGGCGAGATTACCCGCAGCGTCCCGCCCTGTCACACCATTCGGGGGAATCACCCGCAAATCAAGGCAAGTCCTCGAAAGCCGAACCACTATTTTCTTCAATCTTCATCAATCGCGGAACAAACGACGGGCCATACAATCCTATCGTTTCCAAAATTCCGACAAACGACCCATCGCTGCTTCAAGGAGTCAAATGATCAGACGAGTCTGATGGCATGGAAGCGCGTACCGGTACAATCTGTGCGAAACAGGCTGAGGCCGGCCAATCGAACTAGTCGCACACTTCCGCTTTGGGTCACCTCCAGACTATAAGCATCCTCTGATGTTACGCTCGCACCTGAGGCTACAGCGGAAAAAATCGGGGATAGAGAGGACATTCCCGCCCAAAGGCTAAATTTCTACCCGCTGGCGAGCCCATGTTGGCCGAAGGGCGGATGACGAGGAAGAAGGCGACGAAGCCCAGCCCCTCGGGAAAGGTGCGAAGGGGCAGATAGCGCGCCGGGGAGGCGGTGGCTTGCCTCGGCTTCTCGTCATCGGGGTCCCGGCCTGCCTCGGGGCCCGAGGCGGCTCCACGGACACAAGCTTCGGCGCCGAGCCCGGCCCCGGCGGCGGTGATCGCGGCCACCGGCCGTTGCCCGAGGCGACGAACCGAGAGCGGCCGAAAGGGCCTCGTTCACCAGCTGCCGGTATTCTCCATCGAGGCCCAGGGCTCCGCCGCCGGCAGCGGCTCGCCGGTCTGCAGCAGCTCGAGCGAGATGTCGTCGGGCGAGCGGACGAAGGCCATGTAGCCGTCGCGCGGCGGCCGGTTGATGGTGATGCCGGCGTCCATCAGCTTCTGGCAGGTGGCGTAGATGTCGTCGACCAGGAAGGCCAGATGGCCGAAGT
>JAZFZX010000228.1:0-9447 GCA_036444135.1 Kiloniellales bacterium
AATATCCCATGTGGTGGCACCTGCCCCCTGCCATTCTCAAAGGGTGGTTCGACCGTGTCATGGTCTATGGCGAGGTCTACAGAAGCACTTACAGGTTCGACAAAGGCCGGTTTGTCGGAAAACGTGCGCTGCTCTCGTTGACGGTCGGGACTAGCCCCGAAACTTACGCTTACAACGGCCGAAGCGGAGATATCGATCTCATGTTGTGGCCGGTCAATTTCACGCTGGCCTATGTCGGCTTTCATATCCTTCAGCCGCACGTCGCCTATGGGGTCGAAGCTGGGTTGAGGTATTCCGATCCTCGCGAGGTCGAGGAACGCCTGCGAAAAATCCAGAGCAACTACGCCACTCGGCTTCAAGCTATCGAAACCGAGGCACCCATTCCGTTCAACTCCATGAATGACTGGGGCGCCGACGGTAGGATTAAGGCCTCTGCCCCGGCATATAGTCCATTCGTCAGGCATCGAGAACATCTCGAGATAGACTAGGTCCGCTTCGGGTCATTTCCAGACATTCTGTACGCCTGTCCGAAACGTCTGCTCTCGAGTGCCAAGCCGACCCTTTTCAGCGCCAAGGCGGACATCGGCGCTCGAATGTCCGATTTGGGGAAACGGGCGCTGAGCGCATCGGTTCGGCAGGATGTCGGGCCGAGGCACGCCCCGGCGGTCGGGTGCCTTGTATGCGCCGGGAAGCCGGGCTACATGGGACGGGTCATGTTCGGGGCGCTCAGCAAAGCCGTCGCACAATGCTCGGATCCGGCGTTCCGCAGCGTCATGCTGCGGTCCGTCGGCCTGTCGCTGGTTGTCTTTATCGTCCTCTGGATCGTGGCCGGCCTCGGCTTGGCCTGGCTCGGCGGCTGGCTGTTCGACTGGCTGGTGGCCAAGGGGGTAACCGGAACCTGGCTGGACATCCTGGAATGGGTACTGGGCGCCCTGTCGCTGGCTGGGGTTCTGGTTGCCAGCTTCATCCTGTTTCCCGCCATCATCATCCTGATCATGAGCTTCCTTCTGGAGGAGATCGCCGCGGCGGTCGAGCGCCGCCATTACCCGGGCCTGCCGGCCGGCCGCGCCCAGCCAATCGGGGAAATGCTGCGCGCGGGCCTGGCCTTCGCGGCGGCGACCGTCGCGCTCAATCTGCTGGTTCTGCCGTTCTATCTGCTGCTGCTGTTCGTGCCGCCGCTCAACCTCTTCCTTTTTTACGGCCTCAATGGTTATCTGTTCGGCCGTGAGTACTTCGAAATCGTCGCCTTCCGGCGCCTCGAGGCGCCGGATGCCAAGCGCATGCGGCGGCGGTTCCGCGGGCGCCTGTTCCTGGCCGGCGCCATGATCGCGTTCATGATGACGGTCCCCGTGGTCAACCTGTTCGCGCCGGTCGTGGCCACCGGATTCATGGTGCACATCTTCGAAGGGCTGCGCCGCCGGAACGCAGCGGCGGCAACCGCAGCCACCTGACGCAAACCGAACCGAGAAAACCCCATGACGCCCAGGCAACGAAGCGACACGATCATGGCGGCGGCCATCGCGCCGGGCGGCGGGCGGGCGGCGGCCATCTTCCTCTGTGCCTGGCTGTTGGCCGCCTGCGGGAGCCTATCGCTTAATTCGGGCACCCCGGACCAGGGCGAAGCCGCAACGTCTGACGGCGCGCCCGAGCAGACGGTCGAGGCCCCACCGCCCGAAAGCGCCGAGGCCAGCCCGGCGGAGGAGACCACCGCATCGGAGGCACAGGTGAGCACGGCCGTCCCCGTGCAGCCGGAGCAGCAGATCGACGACGACCCCGAACAGTTGATGGGCATGGGCACGGCGCGCCTGAGCGGCTTCCTGGGCGCGCCCGAGCTGATCCGGCGCGAATCGCCGGCGAGTATCTGGCAATACCGCGCCGAGGGCTGCGTCTTGGATATCGTGCTTTATCCCGAAAGCGGCGCCGACCGGGTCAGCTACATCGAAGCCCGCGAGGACGGTCTGACCAGGATGTCGCCGCGCGCCTGCCTGAGAAGGCTGCTGCGCGCCCGCTACGCGGCGCCGGCGGGCTAATCAAATTTCCGTTCAGGCCTAGAACCGCTGGTATGAGCCAAGGGATCAGGTGCGGCCCGCGGCCTTGCGCGGCTTGGCCCTCTTGGGCGGCGGCGCTTCCAGCGTCGTCTTGGCCTTGTAGGCACAAAGGTCGTGCACCACGCAGGCCGGGCAGTCGGGCTTGCGCGCCTTGCAGACGTGACGGCCGTGCAGGATCAGCCAATGATGGGCGTGCAGCTTGCGCGCGACCGGCACGATTCGTTCCAGCTTCTGCTCGACCGCCAGTGGCGTCTTGCCCGGCGCCAGGCCCGTACGGTTGGACAGCCGGAAGATATGGGTGTCCACGGCGATGGTCGGCTCTCCGAACGCAACGTTGAGGACGACGTTGGCGGTCTTGCGCCCGACACCCGGCAGCGTTTCCAGGGTCTCGCGCGACCGCGGCACCGCGCCGCCGTGTTGTTCCATCAGGATGCGCGACAGGGCGATGATGTTCTTGGCCTTCGCGTTATAGAGCCCGATCGACTTGATGTAGTCCTTCAGGCGCGCCTCGCCGAGGGCGAGCATGTCTTCGGGCGTGCGCACGGTCTTGAACAACACGCGCGTCGCCTTGTTGACCCCCACGTCGGTCGCCTGCGCCGACAGCACGACGGCCACCAGAAGGGTGTAGGGGTTGATGAATTCCAATTCGCCCTTGGGAATGGGGATTGCCGCGGCCAGGCGGTCGAAGAAGATGGCGGCGTCGGCTTTCTTCATGGCGGCGAGTTTAGCGAGCCGGTGCGCCCGCGCCAACGTCCGGCCGATGCCGCGTACCGGCCCCCGACCTTTACCCCCGCAGTCCGGGCTTCTAAAATTTCCGCCATGACCCACGATCGTGACACCGCCGGAGACAAAGACCGCACCGTCTTCGACGTGCTGTTGACGCCGCACCGCAGCCTTTCGCCGCGGGGTTTTCTCCTGCTCATGGCCCTTGTATGCGCCATCAGCTTCACCGCGGGTCTGATCTTCTACCTGGCGGGCGCCTGGCCGGTGGTCGGCTTTCTCGGTCTCGATGTTCTGCTGATCTACGTGGCGTTTCGAGTTAATTACCGGCGGGCGCACATGTACGAAACGCTGCACATGACGGCGCGCGCGCTCACCGTGCGTCGGGTGAATCACTGGGGCGAGGAGCGCCGCTGGAGCTTTCAGCCGGCCTGGCTGCAGATCCTGATGGACGATCCCCCCGACCTCGGCAGCCAGCTGACCCTGCGCTCGCACGGCAATTGCCTGGTGATCGGCAGCTTTCTGACGCCCGGCGAGCGCCTGGACCTGGCCCGTGCGCTGCGCAGCGCGCTGGCCGAGACCCGCGCCGTCCCCGGCATTGGCTGACCCGGCCACCGGCCGGTATCAGCCCAGACCCAGCACGTCCCGCATGGTGTAGAGGCCCGGCGGCTTGCCGCGGCACCACAGCGCCGCGCGGATGGCGCCCCGGGCAAAGACCTCGCGGGTCGAGGCCTTGTGGGTGAGCTCGATGCGCTCGCCGTCGGCGGCGAACACGACCGTATGATCGCCCACGACGTCGCCGCCCCGCAGGGTCGCGAAACCGATGTCGCCGCGCCGCCGGGGACCGGTGTGACCGTCGCGCACCTTCTGTGCGGCTTTCTCCAGGTCGATTCCGCGCCCTTTGGCCGCCGCCCGGCCGAGCGCCAGGGCGGTGCCCGAGGGGGCATCGACCTTGTGGCGGTGATGCATCTCGACGATTTCGATGTCGTAGTCGCCATCCAGGGCGCTGCCGACCCGTTCGACCAGGGCCAGCAGAAGATTGACCCCCAGGCTCATGTTGGCGGCCTGCACGACCGCCGTATGCAGGCCCGCGCGCTCCAGCGCCGCCTGCTGCTCGGCCCCAAGCCCGGTGGTGCCGACCACATAGCCCGCCTCGGCCTGGGCGGCTATTTCCGCATGCCTCAGCAACGCTTCCGGCGTGGTGAAGTCGATCACCGCGTCGGCTTTGGCGATCATGGCCACCGGGTCGTCGCTGATGATGAGGTCGCGCGGGCCAATCCCGGCCAGCTCGCCGAGGTCGCGGCCGATCGCGCCACAGTCGGCGCGGTCCGTGCCGCCGGCCAGTTCGCAGCCCTCGGTCTGGTCCACGCAGCGCGCGACCATGCGGCCCATGCGGCCGGTGCAGCCGACCACGCCGATCCTGAGCGCGTCCATCGCCACCTCCCGTCGGTCCTCGGCCCCTTTAGCACGCCTGGACAAGCCGGCAAAGGACACCCAAGCTTGGCTTCATGTCGACCGGAGAGCGAACGCCCGACGCGGAAGGCTTCACCAGCCTGTGGCCGACGCTGTTTCTGAAGCGCCGGCTGCCGGGCCACGAAGCCGCCAATCAGGCCCTGTTAAAGGTCATCGAAGACCTGGAGGCGCAAAACAAGGACCTGACCGCCGACTACCGGGACGTCAACCTTCTGGGCCTCGACCATCCGGCCGCCGAATGGCTGCGCGACTGCGCGAACAAGACGGCCATCGATTATCTGAAGCGTATCGGGATGACCTATCCGATCAACTGGACGCTGCAGGGATGGGCCAACATCAACCGCTTCGGCGACTACCACGACCCGCACAACCACCCGCACGCCTACCTGAGCGGCACCTACTACGTGCGGGTTCCCAAGGGCCATGAGGCACTCGAGACCCGCGGCGACGTGCGGCCCGGCCATATCTCTTTCTACGACCCGCGCGGCACCGTCAACATGACGGCCATCCGGGGCGATCCGCAGATCGAGGCCGAACACACGGTGCGCCCGGAGGCCGGCGAAATCCTGCTGTGGCCCGCCTTCCTATACCACTTCGTGCACCCGAATCTGTCGCGCGAGCCACGGGTCAGTGTCTCGTTCAACGTGGTCTTAAAATGGTCGGACGATTATCTGCCGCGGCAGGACTGATGCGCCGGCGCGGCCATCCGCCGGCCCGCACGCAGGGCGCTAATCGGTCAGGTCTTCCAAGAATTCCTTGACCCGGGTGAAGAAGCCTTCCGACTGCGGGCTCGTCTTCTTGCCCTTGCCCTCGGTCTCGAACTCGCGCAGCAGCTCTTTCTGCTCCTTGGTCAAATTGACCGGCGTCTCGACGGCGATCTCGACATACATGTCGCCGCGCGCCTGGGAGCGCAGCACCCGCATGCCCTTGCCCTTGAGCCGATACTGCTGGCCGTTCTGGGCGCCCGGCGAAACCGTGACCTTTGCCCGTCCGCCGTCGATCGCGGGCACCTCGAAGGTGCCGCCCAGCGCCGCGGTCGTAATGGCGATCGGCACATGACAATGGATGCTGGCGCCGTCGCGCTGAAAGAAGCGGTGCGGTTTGATCGAGAGGAAGATATAGAGGTCCCCGGCCGGCGCGGCGCGCAGACCCGCCTCGCCCTCGCCTGCCAAGCGGATACGGGTGCCGTCGTCAACGCCCGCGGGGATGTTGACCTGCAGCGTCTTTTCCTTGTGCACCCGCCCGGCGCCGCTGCACGACGAACAGGGGTTCTCGATCACCCGCCCGGCGCCGCCGCAGCCGGGGCAGGCTCGCTCGATAGTGAAGAAGCCCTGCTGCGCACGCACCCGGCCGCGCCCGTTACAGGTCTGGCAGGACACGGGCGACGAGCCCTTCTCGCCGCCGGCGCCGGCGCAGTCTGCGCAGACCACGCTGCTGGGCACCCGGATCTGCGCCGTCTTACCCTCGAAGGCCTCTTCCAGCGAGACCTCCATGTTGTAGCGGAGATCCGCGCCGCGCCGCTGCCCGCTCGCTCGCCGGCCGCCCATGAACTCGCCGAACATCTCGTCGAAGATGTCGGCGAAGCCGCTGGCGAAATTGAAGCCGCCCGGGCCGGTCGGTCCGGGGCCGCCGTCGAAGGCCGCATGTCCGAAGCGATCATAGGCGGCCCGCTTCTCCTCGTCCTTCAGGACTTCGTGGGCCTCGCTGATCTCCTTGAAACGATGCTCGGCCTCGGGATTGTCCGGATTGCGATCCGGATGATACTGCTTGGCCCACTTGCGATAGGCGCGCTTGATCTCGTCGCGGTCGGCGGAACGGGTGACGCCCAGGGTCTCGTAATAGTCCTGCTTGGCCATGCGAGCGCCCGCCGTCCTCGATCAAATCCCCGTCAGCATACGGGGCCAACGGACCGCCCGCGCCGTGGCGCCGCCCGGTCCATCCAGCCCCGGCTCATCGCAGAACGAACTTCAGGCCGTCTTGCCCTTCTGGTCGTCGTCGACTTCCTCGAAATCGGCGTCGACCACCTTGTCGCCCTCCGCCGCGCCGCCGGAGTCGTCCGCGGCGGTGTCGTCGCCGTCGGAGTCCCCGGTGTCGGCCCCGGTCTCCTCGGATGCCGCCGCATACATGGCTTCACCCAGTTTCATCGAGGCCTGACCCAAGACTTCGGTCTTGGCGCGAATGTCCTCGATATCCTCGCCAGTGACGGCCTGCTTCAACTCTTCGACCCCAGCTTCCACCGGCGCCTTGTCGGAATCGGACAGCTTGTCGCCGCCCTCCGACAGGGTCTTTTGCGCAGCGTGGATCAAGGCTTCGGCCTGGTTCTTGGCCTCGACCAGCTCGCGGCGCTTCTTGTCCTCCTCCGCGTGCTCCTCGGCTTCCTTGACCATCCGGTCGATATCATCGTCGGCAAGGCCGCCGGAGGCCTGGATGCGGATCACCTGTTCCTTGTTCGTGGCCTTGTCCTTGGCCGAAACGTTGACGATGCCGTTGGCGTCGATGTCGAAGGTCACCTCGATTTGCGGAATGCCGCGCGGCGCTGACGGAATGCCGATCAGGTCGAATTGGCCCAGTACCTTGTTGTCCGCCGCCATCTCGCGCTCGCCCTGGAACACGCGGATTGTGACCGCCGTCTGGTTGTCCTCGGCGGTCGAGAAGGTCTGGCCTTTCTTCGTCGGGATGGTCGTGTTGCGGTCGATCAGACGCGTGAACACGCCGCCCAGGGTTTCGATACCGAGCGACAGCGGCGTCACGTCGAGCAGCAAGACGTCCTTGACCTCGCCCTTGAGCACGCCGGCCTGGATGGCCGCACCCATGGCGACCACCTCGTCGGGGTTGACGCCGCGGTGCGGGTCCCTGCCGAAGAACGATTTCACGGTCTCGTAAACCTTGGGCATGCGCGTCATGCCGCCAACCAGGATGATTTCGTCCACCTCGCCCGCCGACAGGCCGGCGTCCTTGATCGCCGCCTTGGCCGGCCCCATGGTCTTCTGGATCAGGTCGTCGACCAGCGCTTCCAGCTTGGCCCGGGTCAGCTTCATGGTGAGGTGTTTGGGGCCGCTGGCGTCGGCCGTGATGAACGGCAGATTGACCTCGGTTTCCATCGACGACGACAGCTCGATCTTGGCCTTCTCCGCGGCCTCTTTCAGGCGCTGGAGGGCTAGCTTGTCGTCGCGCAGATCGATGCCCTGCTCCTTCTTGAATTCGTCGGCCAGGTAATCGATGACCCGCTTGTCGAAGTCTTCGCCGCCCAGAAAGGTATCGCCGTTGGTCGATTTGACCTCGAAGACGCCGTCGCCGATTTCGAGGATCGAGATGTCGAAGGTGCCGCCGCCCAGGTCGTAGACCGCGATCGTTCCGCTGCCCTTCTTCTCGAGACCGTAGGAGAGCGCGGCGGCCGTCGGCTCGTTGATGATGCGCAACACCTCCAGGCCCGCGATCTTGCCCGCGTCCTTGGTGGCCTGGCGCTGGGAATCGTTGAAGTAGGCGGGCACCGTGATGACCGCCTGGGTCACTTCGTCGCCGAGAAAGGCCTCGGCGGTTTCCTTCATCTTCTGCAGGATGAAGGCGGAGACCTGCGAGGGGCTGTAGTCCTTGCCCTGCGCCTGCACCCAGGCATCGCCGTTCTTGGCCTTGACGATCTTGTAGGGGACCAGGTCCTTGTCCTTCTCGGTCATCGGGTCGTCGGAGCGGCGGCCGATCAGGCGTTTGATGGCGAACAGCGTGTGTTCCGGATTGGTGACGCCCTGGCGCTTGGCCGGTTGTCCTACCAGCCGCTCGCCCGATTCGGTGAACGCGACCATGGACGGCGTGGTGCGCGCGCCCTCGGTGTTCTCGATCACTTTGGGATCCTTGCCCTCCATGACCGCGACACAGGAATTCGTCGTGCCGAGATCGATGCCGATTACCTTGCTCATGTCGTTCCTCTCATGCAGCAGACCTTTGCGGGCAGCCTCCAGAGGCGAGCACCGCCCATAGGTCCCTCATTCAACGGGCCCTCAAGACTTCGTGAGGCTCGCCGGGATATATAAGCAGCGTCACGCCGCCTGCAAGGCGGGAGGTGGCGCAATCCTGCGGTTTTCGGCACGATTTTTCACCGCCGGGCCGGGCCTGCTGCCGCCGGGGCTTGCCGGCCTGCGAGGAAGCGGCCAGACTCACAAGCTCACCGCGTGCAGGAAGAAGGGCGAACGCCCGTGTCCCGCAATTCACCGCCGCTGCCGGGCGACGGCATCTACCGCGCCATCCTTCTGGTGCTGGTCCTGAGTATCTGCACGGGCGCGATTGTCGTGCTCGCCGGCCGCTTGGTGATGCACAACGAGGCCGTCACAGAAGCCGGTCTCTGGCTGACGACGGTGTCGGCGGGCATCTACGCCTTCTTCCGCTGGCTCGGCGTGCGCGAGGCGCGCAGGCGCGCCCGCGCGGCGGACAGCGGCCAATCGCCCGGCCCCGACCGGCCCACCGACCAAGAATGATCATCTCCGCCAGTTACCGGACCGATATCCCGGCCTTCTACAGCGACTGGTTCATGCGTCGCCGCGCCGCAGGCGGCTGCCGCACGGTCAACCCTTACAACGGCAAGACCGTCGAGATTTCCCTGGCGCGCGAGGCCGTGGACGGCTTCGTCTTTTGGACGCGCAACGCCGGTCCCTTCCGGGACGCTCTCGAACGCTTGGCGGATCTGGGCTATCCCTTCGTCGTGCAATACACGGCGACGGCCTATCCCCGGGCGCTCGAACGTTCGGTGGTGCCGGCCGAACGATCGGTCGCGCTCATTCGCGAGTTGGCCCGCCGCTATGGCCGGCGGGCGGTCGTCTGGCGCTACGACCCGGTCATGCTGACCTCGTTGACGCCGCCCGCCTGGCATCGGCGAACCTTCGCGCGCCTGGCGAAACGGCTGGCGCCGGCCTGCGACGAGGTCGTGCTGTCGTTCGCACAGATCTATGCCAAGACCCGCATCAACAGCGACCGTGCGGCCAAGCGCTTCGGCTTCACCTGGCGGGACCCGGAACCCGAGGAGAAGAGTCGCATCCTACGGGACCTGGGAGAGCTGGCCCGGGACGCCGGGCTGAAGCCCAGCCTCTGCGCTCAGCCCGACCTGCTGGCCGAGCCCCTCGAAGCGGCGCGTTGCATCGACGCCGGACGGCTTTCGGACGTGGCCGGGCATCTCATCGCCGCAGAAATCAAGGGCAACCGGCCGGGTTGCCTCTGT